>JABGVU010000027.1 GCA_018645865.1 Flavobacteriales bacterium | reverse complement strand
AGAAGTAGGTGTTAATGACAACATTGTTTTAAATTTTAGTAAAGCTGTTGATGCAGAGAGTGGCAATATTGTTATTTATAAATCTTCTGATGACTCTGAAGTGGAGTCTATACCTGTGGGTAATGCAAAAGTATCTGGATCAGGATCAACTCAAATAACAATTAATCCAGCTGCAACTTTAGACAGTTCAACAAACTACTATGTTCAAATTGCTGCCACTGCTTTTGATGATAGTTCGAGTAATTCCTATGCTGGGATAAATGATAAGACAACACTTAACTTTACAACGGCTGACGTTGCTGCCCCAACCCTATCCTCATCTACTCCAGCTGATGGTGCTACAGGTATTGCAGTTGATACAAATATTGTTCTTAATTTCAATGAAGCTGTTGATGCGGAGAGTGGCAATATTATTATTTATAAATCTTCAGATAACTCACAAGTTGAATCAATACCAGTTGGTGATTCTAAAGTATCGGGATCAGGATCTACCGCAATAACAATTAACCCATCTTCAACTTTAGATGGATCAACTGCTTATTATGTACAGGTAGCTGCCACTGCTTTTGATGATAGTTCGAGTAATTCGTATGCGGGTATTTCTGATGCCACAACACTTAACTTCACGACAGCTGATATAGGAGCGCCGACCTTATCATCATCTGTACCTACTGATGGGGCAACAGGAATAGGGGTTAATGCAAATATTGTTTTAACATTTAATGAAGCTGTTGATGCAGAGAGTGGCAATATTGTTATTTATAAATCTTCTGATGACTCTGAAGTTGAATCAATTCCTGTAGGTAACGCTAAAGTATCTGGATCAGGATCAACAGAAATTACTATCAATCCTGCAACAACATTAGATAGTTTAACAGGTTACTATGTACAAATAGCTGCCACGGCATTTGATGATAGTTCGAGTAATTCTTACGCAGGAATAACAGACACAACGACACTTAATTTTACTACGGCAGACGTTGAAGCACCAACTCTAACTTTTAGTCCTTTAGATAGTGCAACTGGTATTGCAGATAACACCAATATTACAATTACCTTTGATGAAGCAATAAGAAATACAGATAACTCAGAACTAACAGATACTAATGTTGATTCCCTTATTACGTTAAAAGAAACTAATTCGAGTGGATCTAATATTGACTTTGATGCTACAATTGACTCAGATAAAAAAATTATTACAATTAATCCTGATAGTGATTTTTCTAGTGAGCAAGTCATTTATGTTGCTATTGGCGCAACTGTAGAAGACTCTTCTGATAATGCAATAAGCGCATCAAATATAACCTTTACTGTTGCTGCTCCGACTTCTCCACCCTCATTAACATTTAGTCCTTCAGATAACAGTGCTAGTATCGCTGTTGATACCAATATTACTATTACTTTTGATAAAGCTATTCGACATATTGATAATACAGATATTACCGATACAAATATTGACAGTTTAATTACCTTAAGAAAAACAAACTCTTCAGGAGTTGGAATACCTTTTAATGCTACTATAGATAGTACTAACAAAGTTATAACGATCAACCCCTCAAGTAACTTTTCAAGTAGTCAAGTAGTCAAGTAGTGTATGTAGCAATTGGTGCAGCTGTAGAAGATTATTATAATAATGCGATATCAAGCTCGTCTATAACATTTACAGTGGTTGATACTGCGGCACCAACTATTACTTTTAATCCATCAAACTCCGATACTGATGTTACTGTTAGTTCCAATATCACTCTTACTTTTAATGAAGCAATACGCAATACAAACAATACAGCTTTAACCGACTCTAATGTCGATAGCTTGATAACACTTAAAGATTCAGATGAAGATGGAGATAATATTAGTTTTGACGCTACAATTGACTCAGATAAAAAAATTATAACAATCAATCCTGATAGTAATTTTTCTAGTGAACAAATTGTTTATATGGCAATTGGAGCCACAGTAGAGGACTCTTCGGATAATGCTATAACAGCAACTGACATAACTTTTACTGCAGCAGACTCAACCCCTCCAACGCTTACTTTTACTCCTGCAGACTCCGATACTGGAATTGCGATAAATTCAGATATAACAATTGCTTTTAATGAATCTGTTCGAAATATTGATAACTCAACATTAACAGATGCCAATGTTGATAGTCTAATTACCTTAAAACAAACTAATGCTAATGGTTCTAATATTGATTTTGAAGCGGTCATTGATACAGATAAAAAATTAATTACTATTACGCCGGATAATAGCTTTTCCAGTGAACAGGTTGTTTATGTTGCAATTGGTGCAACCGTGGAGGATGAATCAGACAATGCTATTAGTGCGAGTTCCATAACTTTTACTTCAGCAGACGCAACAGCACCGGTAGTAACTTTTGATCCAGCTGATACTTCTACAGGAATACCTATTACTGCAAATGTTACTTTAACCTTCAATGAAGCTGTAAGAAATACAAATGACACTGAATTAACGAATTCCAATGTAGGCAGTTTAATTACTCTAGAATATGTATCAGATAATACAACTATTGATTTTACTGCAACAATTGACTCAGATAAAAAAGTAATAACAATAAATCCAGATTCAGATTTTATACATGGTGAAATTGTTTATGTAGAAATTCAAGCGCTGGAAGATTCATCGAATAACTCAATGTCGTCCACATCAGGAACATTTAGTGTGACAGATACTGAGCCGCCAACTGTATCTATGAATCCCGCACATGGCTCAACAAAAGTTCCTCTTGATACTGATGTTATTATTATTTTTGATGAAGAGATAAGATTAATTAACAATTCAGAAATAAATAATACTAATGTTGATGCTTTATTAACTGTAAAAGATACAAATTCCAGTGGAGATGATCTAGCTTTTGATGCTGTAATTAATTCTAATAAAACTAAAATAACTATTGATTTAGTTAACGATCTTTCAAGTGAACAAACAGTTTATGTAGCTATAGGACCTACAGTTGAAGACTCTTATGATAATGCTTTAAATGCCATACATTATGGAATTTTTACTGCTGCAGATAAGTTGCCACCAACTGTAGACATCGAAGCCGTCATAACCGCCTCAATCGCTACTAACTCAGATATTACTTTTACCTTTAGTGAAGCAGTTCGAAATTTAGACGACTCTGCTCTAACAAACTCCAATGTTGGTAGCTTAATGACATTAAAAGATACAGATGCTAACGGAGCTGATATTCCTTTTGTAGCAACAATTAATTCAGCTAAGACAATTATCACTATAGATCCTGTAAGTAATTTTACGAGTAAACAAAAAATATATGCTGCAATAGGCGCGACGGTAGAAGATTCTGCAAATAATATTATTCCTGCATCAAGTAAAACATTTACTGCAGAGTTTTTAAAAGAAGATTTAGAAAATCCATTTAATGAAAAGGATGTTGTTGCGATAATAGATGCTCAAAGAGAAATTTCTAAACGTTTTATAGAACAATCATCTTTTGCAGTATTAAATAGAATGGAGTGGTTGAGGAGAAACAGAGATGTTAATAATTTATCTGAACAAGGAATAAAATTTATCTTTGGGGATGAAACATTTACAGATATTGCAACCGCATTCACTTTTGATAAATATATAAATAGTACTAAAGATTTATTTCATAATAATTGGGCTTTTTGGAGTGAGGGTACCGTTACATTAGGTGAAAAAGATAATACTTCTCTTGCTTCACTGCAGGAAATTCAAACAACAGGTATTACTGTTGGTATTGATAAAAAAGTTAGTGATAAAAAAATGTATGGTTTTGCTTTTAGGGTAGGACATGACAATGTTGATATTGGAACAGCAGATACTAACCTAAAAACTGACATGTTTAGTTTGTCTACTTATGCAACCCTTCCATTTAATAACAATACTTTTATTGATACGCAAATTGGTATTGGTGGACTAAAAATTGATTCAAAACGTAATCACGCTGCAGGTAATCTCAATGGTAATAGAAATGGTAAACAAATTTTTGGTTCGTTTGTTTATGGTGGTGAATTTGTTAAAAAAGACTTGAATATATCACCTTATGGAAGATTAGATTTAGGTTACACAATTTTAGATGAATACTTAGATAGTGGGAAAATTTCAGCCTTAAAATATAATCAAATGAAAATTGAAACTAACAAGTCCTCATTTGGTTTTCTTATAAATAATTCTTTAATAATAGATAATTATAAAATTAAACCTTTTGGTCGACTAGAGTATGGAAAAGGAAGTGTTTATTCTAATGATACAATAGTTTCTTATTATACAGCATACCCAGATACAAATTATACTTACAAAGGAGTTAACGAATATTCAGATAATTACAGAATCGGTGTTGGGGCAGATTTAGATATTGGAAAAAACTGGTTCTATTCTGGGAGCTTTGAAAGGAATAAGCAAATTGATGGTGGCAACATTAACACAATAAATTTTGCTGGATCTTACTTAATGAAAAAAAATGCAGAACTGAGTTTTAATACAAATTCTACAAGTGATGGCATTTTACAATATTCAATTCAATATGATAAACAATTCGATACTGGCTGGAGTTTAAACTATAATATAGAATTACAAAATAACTTAACTGATAGTTTTGAAAGTACTGTTGGTATTGGAATTACAAAAAGTTTTTAAAATTTTTATTTCTTCAAGATTCTTTTCTCATTAAATAAATTAAAATAATGCCGTTCAATCCCCATATTATGCAAAGCACATACATATTAAAAGTTAAACCTAAATATTGCGCTGTATAACCAACAATTGCAGGACCAAAAATAAATCCAGAAAAACCAAGTGTTGTTATGTTAGAGACAGTAAGAGAAATTGAGTCTGTTGAAACTTTAATAGCTTGTCGAATAACTATTGCTCCAAAGTTTGCTGTGAATAAACCAAAAATAACTAATGCTGGAATAATAAAGTATAAGTTTGATGTTAGTATACATATAAATAAAATTGATGAACCAATTACTGATAGATATCCACCCACTACTTTTTCTCCAAGATATTTTATGAAAGAACTAGCTGATAATCTTGCTACTATTTCTCCAGCATTAAAAAATACTATTACTAGTCCTCCCAAAAATAGAGGGGCCAATAAATCTTTTGTAAGCCACAACGAAGACCAATCAATGATAATGCCTATTGTTGCAAAGTTAAACATTAGCAAGATACCAAAGATTAACACACGTATTTTTGGAAACGTAAACTTGGTAATAGGGTCATTAATATCTTCTTTTCTAGGAAGTCCAAAAAAATAAATAAATACAACAGATAATAAAATTAAAACTGCCATAACACCAAAGGTGATTTGCGGATCAATATCATTTCGAATAACGTAGGCTGCCATTAGAGCGCCTGATAATGACCCAGCACTAAAAAAAGCTTGGTACATGGGAGTATAGATTTTCTTCGTTTTGCTTTCGATGTTTGATATTTGGGTTTGATTGCTTGGTAAAATAAAACCAATGGCAGTACCAAAAGGGATGGCAACAAGCATAAAACTGGAATAGCTATTCACTGTAACGAGAAGATAGGGGCAGAATGCTACTAAGATTGTCCCAATTATAACAATATTTTTAGTACCAACTTTAGGAATAATAATTCTGCCAGTAAATTGATTAGTAATTAAATTTATAATACCAAATATAAAAAGCCATAAACCTAGATCTGTCTCAACTAATTCTAGGCGATTTAAATTCCAAGGAATATAAACGAAATATATGCCTAGAGTAAAAAAAAAAATGTATGCATTTTGCATGCATGAAGCCAGAGCTTTAAGATAAATTTTTTGATTTTCCATTTAAAAGATTAAATGGTTACTATCTTTTTTGATATTAAAATAAAGATTATAATTAAGTACTTTTAAATATGAATTGCTCTACCTTCAATATTCATAGCAGCTTCTTTCACCGCTTCACTTGTTGTAGGATGTGCATGACATATACGTGCTATATCTTCTGCGCTGCCGCCAAATTCCATTGTTGTTACGATTTCTGCAATGAGTTGTCCCGCACCATGACCAATAATATGCGCCCCTAAAAGCTCATCCGTTT
>JABGVU010000015.1 GCA_018645865.1 Flavobacteriales bacterium | reverse complement strand
GAAAAGACATTGCAAAAATGAATGCAGATGAATTGAGAATTTTCCGAAAAGATGTTCAAATTATTTTCCAAGATCCTTACTCATCACTTAACCCAAGAATAACCATTGGAAACGCTATAATGGAGCCAATGCAAGTGCATGGGATTCTTCAAAATGATGAGCAAAGAAAGAAAAGAGTAGAGGAACTCTTGACAAGAGTAAGTTTAGATCCTACTCATTTTTACAGATACCCACATGAATTTTCTGGAGGACAAAGGCAAAGAATTGGAATTGCAAGAGCATTGGCGGTAAACCCTAAATTTATTATTTGTGATGAATCAGTTTCTGCATTAGATGTTTCTGTACAAGCACAAGTATTAAACTTATTGAATGAATTAAAAGACGAATTTGGATTGACTTATATCTTTATTTCACATGATTTATCTGTTGTAAAATACATGAGTGATAGAATGGTGGTAATGCAAGAGGGGAAAATTGAAGAAATGGGAGATGCTGACCAAATTTACAAGAAACCAGAGACACCTTACACTCAAAAATTAATTGATGCTATTCCTGAAGGAAAACTAGAAGATATTAAAAGGCACTTGGAAGGTAAAGGAGTAACTATAAAATAAATAATTATGAAAAATGAAGGTAAAACAAATGTAAAACGGTATGGATATACTGATAATTTAGGGAAGCTGCAGAAGAAAGCTTATTAGTTAAGATTTTAATAGTCTTTTTAGGAGTAATATCAGCTATAATAATGTTTTCAGACTCTAGCTCATCCAATACTGCAGATGCTTGTAAATGTGAAAGAGTGTTTAATGGACAAAGATTTAAAGAATCAATGGGGTGTGTGGCTGGTGGAGATGACTATAATAAATGCATAAAAAAACACAAAAACTGATCTGGAGCACGTAAAGCATGTCTTAAGAATTAGCAAAACTAGATTTAAAACTCATACATAAAACCAGAGTCATATAACTACCAAAGATGAGTTTTTCACATGAAATACCTATTATTTAGTAAAGCGCATTTCAGGAATATTTCTTTTAATAATTAAATCTGCTTCAGTTGCATTTTTAATTTCTTCTACACTTACACCAGGAGCTCTTTCTAAAAGTTGAAATCCATTTTTAGTAACTTCTAAAACTGCCAAGTTAGTCACTATTTTTTTTACGCAATTTACACCCGTAATAGGTAGGGTACATTGTTTCAAAATTTTACTTTCTCCCGCGCGATTAGTATGCATCATTGCAACAATAATATTATCAGCAGAAGCTACTAAATCCATAGCACCACCCATACCTTTTACCATTTTACCAGGTATCTTCCAGTTGGCGATATCTCCATTTTCAGACACCTCCATAGCACCTAAAACAGTTAATTGAACATGTTGCCCTCTAATCATAGCAAAGGAAGTGGCAGAATCAAAAAGTACTGCACCATCCAAAGTAGTAATGGTTTGTTTTCCTGCATTTATCAAATCCGGATCTTCCTCTCCTTCAAAAGGAAATGGCCCCATTCCTAACACTCCATTTTCTGATTGAAATTCAACCTCAATTCCTTTAGGAATATAGTTAGCAACTAAAGTTGGAATACCAATTCCTAAATTTACATAAGTATTATGTTTTAGCTCTTGCGCTATTCTTTGTGCTATTTGGATTTTATCTAAAGCCATTAGTCTTTTTTTCTAGTTGTTTTTTGCTCAATGCGTTTTTCATATTTTTCACCTTGAAAAATTCTCTGAACAAAAATTCCTGGTGTATGAATTTGATTTGGATCAAGTTCTCCTGCTGGCACTAATTCCTCTACCTCAGCAACCGTAATTCCCCCAGCCATTGCCATAAGCGGATTAAAGTTCCTGGCAGTACCTTTAAAAATTAGATTCCCTGCTGTATCGCCTTTCCAAGCTTTTACAAACGCAAAATCTGCCGTAAGTGCAGTTTCCAAAATATGAGGTTTACCATTATATTCTCTCACCTCCTTTCCTTTAGCTACTTCAGTTCCGTATCCTGCAGGAGTAAAAAATGCAGGGATTCCAGCTCCTGCGGCTCTGCATCTTTCAGCCAAAGAACCTTGAGGGATTAAATCTACTTCCAATTCACCACTTAACATTTGTCGTTCAAACTCAGCATTCTCACCTACATAAGAGGAAATCATTTTTTTAATTTGCTTTCTCTGTAGCAAAAGTCCTAATCCAAAATCATCCACTCCAGCATTATTAGAAATACAGGTCAGTCCAAAAATTTCTTTCTTGGAAAGAGATGCAATTGCATTTTCAGGAATTCCTGAAAGTCCAAAACCACCAAACATAAAAGTCATATTGCTTTCCACTCCTTCAAGTGCTTGTTCAATATTATCAACTATCTTATTTATCATAATTTAAAATTCTTCATCAAATTCATCATTTCCAATACTATTAGTTGCCTCCCCACAATCAAATTTTAGATCCGCTGACTTTGGTATATCAAAGTCAATGGGGTAAATTCCTGACTCTAAAGTATCGGCATACACCCTCTGCATATATTCTGCAAAAACCGGTAACGCCATATTAGCTCCTTGTCCATAATGTATAGTTCGAAAGTGAGCAGCTCTATCCTCACAACCACTCCAAACCCCCGTAACTAAATTAGGTGTTATACCCATAAAATAACCATCTGACTGGTTTTGAGTCGTTCCTGTCTTACCTCCCATTTCATTTTTAAAACCATATTTAATCCGTAATCTTACCCCTGTTCCTCTAGTTACCCCTGCGGCAGGGCTATACACTCCATCTACCACTCCTTGCAACATTCTCACCATCAAGTCAGCCGTTTCTTTACTCATGGCCTCCTGTGTTTTTGGCTCAAAATCTTCCAATACTACTCCGTTTTTATCTTCAATTCTAGTAACAAAAATGGGTTCAGTCCACACTCCCTTATTTACAAAAGTAGAATATGCACCAACCATTTCATAAACTGATAAATCAAAAGTCCCTAAACATAAAGAAGGTACTGCCAAAATCTTAGAATGGATTCCAATCTTTTTTGCCAAATCAACCACGGCATGAGGGCCAAATTGCTTCATGATATAGGCTGTCACTGTATTGATAGAATTTGCCAAGCCAAATTTTAAGGTTAGTGACATTTCATCAAATTCATCTCCTGAATTCTTTGGTACCCAATCTTTTTCCAATCCCCATCTTGTTTTGTCAAAAACAACAGGAACATTAGACACCTCATAACATGGAGAGTAACCTTCCTGCATAGCTAAGGAATATAAGAAAGGTTTAAATGTAGATCCTACCTGTCGTTTTCCTGTCTTAACATGATCATACTTAAAATGCTTATAGTTTATTCCCCCAACATAAGCTTTAACATATCCAGTTTTTGGGTCCATACTCATCATACCACTATGAATAAAAAACTTGTTATATTTTATAGAATCTCTAGGTGAAAGCAAAGTGTCAATTTCACCATCCCAAGAAAATAAAGTCATTTGTACTTTCTTTTTAAAAATACTTTTTATCTCTTTTATCGACTTTCCGGCCTTTTTTAATTTCCTATATCTTTCAGAACGCATCATTCCTTGGTCGATAATTTCATCTATTTGCTCCCATTCAAAATCATCAGGATAAGGCGCTTTTGTATAGCCATTCCAATGGCTATTAAAATCTTTTTGTAAAGAGGAAATGTGTGTACGCATACCTTCTTCTGCGAACTGTTGCAAACGAGAATTAATAGTAGTATATACTTTTAATCCGTCAGTATAAGCATTGTAATTTGTACCATCAGGCTTAGTATGTGTTGAGCACCATTTCTTTAACTCACCTCTAAAATATTCTCTAAAATAAGGGGCCAAACCTTCATTATGACTTGCTTTTTTAAAATTCAAAATAATTGGCTGTTGTACTAATGTGTCATATAAAGAATCAGAAATAACCTGATATTTTCTCATTTGAGAAAGGACAATATTTCTTCTTCCCTCCGTTAATTCCATTCTTCTATTTGGATTGTAGTAAGATGGGTTTTTCAACATTCCTACTAGCATTGCTGACTCTAAAACATTCAAATCAATTGGTGCTTTGTTGAAATAGACTTTTGATGCCGACTTAATTCCTACTGCATTATTCACCCAGTCAAAACGATTTAGATACATAGTCAATATCTCATCCTTTGTATATCGTTTTTCAAGTTGTCCTGAAATTATCCATTCCTTTAATTTTTGCATTACCCTATCGATACCTGAACTAGGCTTTTCGGTAAACAACATTTTGGATAATTGTTGCGTAATCGTACTTGCTCCTCCTGAACTGCTTTTTCCAGTTAAAGCTCCATAAATTGCCCTTAATAATGCTCTTCCGTCAATTCCTGAATGATTTCTAAAACGCACATCTTCTGTTGAAATGAATGCATTAATTAAATTTTCTGGAATCTCATTGTAATTTGCTCTACTCCTGTTTTCAAAGAAATACTTTCCTAAAACTATTCCGTCTTCTGAAATAATCTCAGTTGCTAAATTATTCTTTGGATTCTCTAGTTGCTCAAATGTAGGTAAATCACCAAAAAAACCAATAGCCGTTAGATTAACGAGTAGAAACAAGCCAAAAAATGGACTTGTAATAATCAACCACAACAGTATCTTTCTATATCTACTCATTTTGTTTTTCTATACTCAACCCTACGGAGATAACATTATTTAGTACTTGGATTTTTTCAGCCATTCCATAGCGCATTGCTTGTTCAATTTTAAAATAATAGTTTCCTTTTTTACCAAATAACTTTGCATTCTGATATTCAAATTCAAATTCTCTTACATCGCCAATTCCACTGCCCAACCACATTCCTTCCTTGTTTGCTAACATCAATTCAACTGTGTCCACCACATCTGCTTCAATAAATAAAAACAAATTCTGAAACTCATAATCAATCGTATGCCTTAGCTTAATTTTAACGGTGTTTATACTAGTTGTATCCATTATGGAATAGTTGAAAAATGCTGCACTATCAGTATTCCACTTCTGATTTTCAAAGCTTTTATATTCTTCAAAAACAATAGAACTATCACATGAGATAAACATAACTATTGTGCCAATTAAAGCTAAAGTCCGCATCATATAATTACTCTTTAATTACGGTGAGATCCATCACAATTTCCATTTGGATTTTTAGTTTTCCCACAATGACAATTTCCTTTCTTTTTAAATTTTGGTTTCTTTTTTTTGTCAAAACGACCAATATTGTCTTGACCCATAGCGTCTTCAAAAGAAATTTCTTTTTGCTCAACTTTAATTAGAAAACGTTCAAAGCTTGCAGGTATTTCACCTTTCTTATTTAATGCAATAATTTTATTTACATTCTCAATTGATAACTCAAGCAAATCACCTGGATTATCCATATTAAAATAAAATAAGACCCCTTTAAATACATCTAATTTTACAAATTTTGCATTTCCTTTTTTTGATTTTAACTGCACTTTTGTGCTTGGAAAATCTTTTAAAGCCTCAGTATAACCATCTAATTCAAAATTCAAACAACACTTCAATCTTCCGCATTGGCCTGAAATTTTTTGAGGATTAATTGACAGCTGTTGATAACGAGCAGCATTAGTTGATACTGACGGAAAATCAATCATCCAAGTAGAACAACAAAGCTCTCTACCACACGAACCCATTCCTCCAATTTTGGCAGCTTCTTGCCTAACTCCAATCTGACGCATTTCTACCCTTACTCCAAAATTTCTTGAATACTCTTTTATTAATTCACGAAAGTCTACTCTTTTTTCAGCCGTATAATAAAATATTGCTTTCGAATTATCTCCTTGAAACTCAACATCAGTAAGCTTCATTTCTAGTTTGTAATCTTCAATAATTCGTTTTGCTTTTACTAAAATTTCGTCCTCATTAGCTACCACATCCTTCCATTTCTGCATGTCATTTTCTGACGCTATTCGAAATAGTTTTCTGATAGGTTTCTTTTCAACATCTCTACTTTTACGTTTTATCTGCAAAGCAACTAGCTCGCCTTTCATTGTTACTTTACCAATGTCATGTCCTGACTTCTCTCCCTGAACAGCTACCCAGTCTCCACTACGAATATCTATACCTTCTGAATTAACATAGAAGTCTTTCCTATCTCCCTTAAACTGTACTTCAACCAAATTACTATTTTCGCTTTTTGGTGCATCAATTTGATACAACCAGTCAAAAACAGTACTGTTAGCAGAACCTCTATTCTCGGAAACCTCGCAAGTATTACAGTTATTACAACCCATTTTATTTTAGGACAAATTTACGCTTAAGTCTTAAGAATTTCACCATTTGAAGTGAAAGCTCAAAAAATAAGATTTTTGCATTCGCATTTCGGTTAATTGCCTTAATTGATTCTTCTAATTTTTCAGTTATCATTACACTGTTCTCTTCATGTATGAATGGTGAAAATTTAGTTAAAAAAGCAAATTCATTTTCGTTTGTTTTTAGCAAGGCATTACTTGCAAAGTTATAAATTAAGCATTCTCTAATCATTTTTATAGTATAGGATAAGAATAGATTTTGTTGTTTTTTCCCTTTTAGAGAACGATTATCTACCCACTTTGAAATTCCCTGAATATCCATTTTGTAAGTAAGTCGCATCCAAACTGAAAAGTCAGTAAATAAATCTAATTCCTCTTCTTTATCCTCCAAAATTTGAGTAATTTTTCCAAAATCAGCATTCGTTAAATTCTTAAGCTGTTTTGCTTTTTCCAATGACACAACTTGCTGCCCAAAATGATTGACAATATCTTCAGCTGTAAAATCAGCAATTTTAATCGTCTGTAATCTTGAAATTATAGTCGGCAAAAGTTGGTTGGCATTTTCTGTTACCAATAAAAAAATAGTCCCTCTTGGTGGTTCTTCAAATAACTTCAGCAGCTTATTGGACGCTTCTAAATTCATTCTTTCTGGAATCCAAATCAATACTACTCTGTATTCAGCTTCATAATTTTTAAAGCTTAACTTTTTATGGATATTATTTGCTTCAGCTTTATAAATTGCACCCTGTTGACCTGTTTTGTTTTCAGTTCCAAATGAATCAATCCATCCATTTAAAGACCCATAATAATTGTTAGTTATAAAATCGCGCCACTGACCAATAAAATGGTCGCTTACAGGCCTCTGTACTTTTTTAGTCTTTAAAACTGGGATAACTAAATGTAGGTCGGGATGTGATAGGGTATTAAATTTTAAACAGGAAGAACAGATTCCACAAGAATCAACTGCAGTTTTGTTTTCGCAATTTAAAAATTGAGCATAAGCAAGAGCTAAAGCCAGTTTGGCACTACCACTTTTCCCAAAAAAAAGCTGAGCATGACTAATTCGATTATTTCTAACCGCCTCAATCAGTTGCTTTTTCACTGAATTATTACCTGGAATCTCTTTAAATAACATTCAAATTTTATTTCTGTCAAATATAAATAATTTGAGCTTATTTTTAGCATTTATTTTACTTTTGCAAAATGAAAAACATAAGCAACATATCTCTAACAGGGAAAAAGGTTTTAATACGAGTTGATTTTAATGTTCCTTTAGACAAACATTTTAATATTACTGATGATAGTAGAATTAAAGCAGCCCTACCTACAATTAAAAAAGTGATTACAGATGGAGGGAAAGCAATTATCATGTCTCACCTTGGAAGACCAAAAAATGGTTTTGAAAAAAAGTTTTCATTAAAACATGTCATTAAACACTTATCTAACTTACTTGAAACTGAAGTTGATTTTAATGTCGACTGTATTGGTAAAGACACTTTAACGGAGATATCTAAAATGGAAAATGGAGATATATTGGTATTAGAAAACTTGCGTTTTTACTCACAAGAAAAAGCAGGAGATAATGACTTTGCAAAACAATTGGCTAAGCTTGGTGATGTGTATGTAAATGATGCTTTTGGAACCGCTCACAGGGCACACGCTTCTACTTCCATTATTGCTAATTATTTTCCAAATAATAAATATTTTGGACTATTACTTAACAATGAAATAAATAGCTTAGAAACTGCACTTAAAAACCCAAAAAGACCTTTTACCGCAATTATAGGTGGCGCAAAAATAACAGGTAAAATTGATGTTATTACTTCACTTTTTGACAAAGTTGACAACCTAATTATTGGTGGCGGAATGGCTTATACTTTTGCTAAAGCAATGGAGGGAAATATTGGTAATTCATTAGTGGAGGATGACAAAATAATATTAGCAAAAAACTTAATTACAGATGCTAGAACAAAGGGAGTTCAATTATTATTACCTTCTGATTCAGTAAATGCAAATGAGTTTAACAATAATGCAATCATTCAACATTCTGAAATTACAAATATTCCTGATGGATTTATGGGGCTAGATATTGGAAGCGATAGCATCACTCGCTTTTCTAAGGTAATATTGAATTCAAAAACAATAATTTGGAACGGACCAATGGGTGTTTTTGAAATGGATAATTTTTCAAATGGCACTAAACAAATTGGAGAGGCAATATGTAAGGCAACTCAAAATGGAGCATTTTCATTGGTGGGAGGCGGTGATTCTGTTGCTGCTGTAAAGCAGTTTGGTTTTGCTGAAAAAGTATCGTATATTTCAACAGGTGGTGGTGCTATGTTAGAGTATCTTGAAGGCAAGCAACTTCCTGGAGTAACTGCTATTCAGGATTAATTTTCTGATTTATTTTTTCTTTTGCTTTTTCAGTTCCCTTATCAATTTTATCTAAAATAGATTGATGTTTTTTAAGTTGTGGGGTTATCATCTTGGCAAGATCTGTTAGCGGATCAAACAAAACTGAATCTTCTTTAGTTTGTTTGTTTATCACGTTATAATCGGTAACAACAAAGAGTAAAAAACTAAAAATAACGATTACTTTTAAAAACCCAAAAACCCCTCCAAACACCTTGCTAAAAACACCTAATGCTAGCGCTTTTGTTAGTTTATCAACAAAAAAACCTAGCGTTTTTACACACAAGACACTTACTAAAAACAAGATGCCAAAAGATAAAACAGGAATAAATTCCTTATAACCATCAAATATATCAATAAATTTTGGATCCAAATATGATGAAAAATTAATAGCAACATAGACTCCTATAAACAAAGCTAATAATGAAGTTATCTCTTTAATAAGTCCATTAGAGAAGCCTTTTATCAGGCCATATAATAAAGGAACTGCTATTAAAGTATCTAAATAATTCATACCGTAAAGATATTAAAATTTTAACTTTGCATTATGGATGATTTGAATAAAAAATGGGATGCTTTAGTTTTAAAAATAGAGAGACAATTTGATGATGAGATAAACTTAAAAGCGATACTTTATTTAATTGGAGTGCAAGAATTAAATATGGGTATTAAGCGATTTGGTCGGGAAGAAAAAGTAGATATTCTACATGTTGCAGTATGCAAGATACTAACTCCTTTTGGATTTTATAAGTTTGATAGAGTAGATGAAGATGGATGGCCACATTGGACCGAATTAAAAGCTCTTAAAAATCTTGATGACGCAAAGCAAGGGCTACTAATGAAGGAAGCTATTTTAAAATACCTAGATTAAATTTATATTGCTGAAATTTCAACTACTTTTGTAGTTGTTTTTCCTCTGAGTAAACGAATTATATTTACTCCTTCATAATTATCATTACCAATTGTTATGGTGGCTTTAATATTTAATATTGATTCTAAATCGTAATTAAACTGAGTTCTACCATTAGCGTCTGTGGTATTAATTTTGTTTAAATCAGAATTTGGGAGCTCACCAGAAACAGGATTTATATTCTGATTTGGATACAACTCAACTTGAGTCCCAGAAACAAGGTTTCCGTTTGTGTCTTTCACTATAATTACAGCTATTGTTGCATTTTCTTTTTTACAAGAAATAAATGAAGTTGTTATCGCTAGAGCAAAAACTCCTAATAATATAGTTTTAAAAATCCTATTTAGCATAATTATTGTTTCTTTGTAATTGAATTAGCAAATATATATAAATTATTGCAATGTTAGAAAAGGTAAGGGGACTACTAAAAGAGATTGAAAAATTTGTTCCAAAATCAGAAAAAGAAACAGAGGAATTTCGCCTCAAGTTTTTAGGTAAAAAAGGGGAAATGAATACTTTATTTGCTGCATTTAAAAGGGTTCCTCACGAAAACAAAAAAGAATTTGGACAAGCAATAAATACCTTAAAGCAAAATGCTCAAGCTAAAGTTGACTCATTTAAAGGAAGTTTCAACACTGAAAAGAAGGATGAAGAAATTGATTTAAGCCGACCTGTATTTTTAGATAATTTAGGAAGTAGGCATCCTATTTCTTTAGTAAAGAATCAGATTGTAGATGTTTTTAATCGCATTGGCTTTACTGTTTCAGAGGGGCCAGAAATTGAAGATGATTGGCATAATTTTTCTGCTTTAAATTTACCAGAAGAACACCCTGCTAGAGATATGCAAGACACCTTTTTTATCCAAACTAATCCTGATGTTTTATTAAGAACACACACCTCATCCGTACAGGTAAGGCACATGAAAAACAACAAACCTCCAATCAGAACTTTATCTCCAGGTAGGGTTTATAGAAATGAAGAAATTTCAGCAAGAGCGCATTGTATTTTTCATCAAGTGGAGGGTATATATATTGATGAAAATGTAAGTTTCGCAGATTTAAAGCAAGCTCTTCTTTATTTTGCAAAAGAAATGTTTGGAGAAAAAACAAAAATAAGGTTAAGACCTTCTTATTTCCCATTTACAGAGCCATCTGCTGAGGTTGATGTTAGTTGTAATATTTGTAGTGGAAAAGGGTGTAATATATGTAAACACACTGGTTATTTGGAAATTTTAGGCTGTGGTATGGTGGATCCGAATGTTTTGGAAAACTGTAGAATTGACTCCAAAAAATACAGTGGTTATGCTTTTGGTATGGGAATAGAGAGAATTGCAATGCTCAAGTATGGTGTAAAAGATTTACGCTTGTTTTTTGAAAATGATGTTAGATTTCTAAAACAGTTTGATAAAAGTATGTCATGAGAGTTTGTAAGCAATAAACTTTGGTAGTAAATTTTTTTAAAAAAAATATCGGGGTAGCAGGATTAAATCCTACTAGATATGACAGTTCAAAAGGTACCCGAATAGGTCCCTCGCTATTTTATACATCAAAACTATATAGCAAATATATCAAATAATTATTTAATAAATTTAAGTTCGAGTCCCTCATTGCCCACCAAAAAGAAACCCACTCAATTGAGTGGGTTTTTATATATTAGAACTATTACTTTTGCAGTATTATGATAGAAGTATTTAAAAAAGAGGATCAAGCATATGGACAATTTAATAATGGTGAAATTATTGAAAATAAACCAATTGGCTTCCCAACTGATGGAGGACCCATTAGTTCATATTCAAATTTATTTTACTGGGCTCATGCTATAGCAAAATCTGATAGTACCATAGGACTTCATCCTCATAAAGGCTTTGAAATTATAACTTTTGTAATAAGTGGTAGCATCAAACATTATGATACTTTAATCGATAAATGGATAAAATTAGATAAAGGAGATGTACAAGTCATACAATCAGGATCAGGAATATCTCATTCAGAATTTATACAAAAGAATAGTTCAATTTTTCAAATTTGGTTTGATCCTAATATTCATAAAACTTTATACGATAAACCTAAATACAAAGATTACAAATCCAACTTTTTTAAAATAAAAAACAATAAAAAAACAATCATTGGTAAAGACTCTTCATTAAAGATTAAATCAGAAGATATAGAGATATTTGAATTAAAACTAACAGAGGATATTATCTTAAATTTGAATAGTAAAAAATATTATTCCATTTACTTATTGTCTGGCAAAATAGCATTAAAAGAAAAAGAAATAAATAATCATGACTTTATAAAAATTTCTAATGAGAATAACATCTCTTTACAAATTATTAATGAAAGTAATTTGTTTGTTATTGCTTCTCCTATTAATGTCTCCTATGAGACCTATTAGTAAAAAAGTTCGAAATAAAAAAGGATGGAATAGAATTTGGGGAATTGATTATATAATTCTACTATCAGCAATATCCAATCATGCAACCAAGTCCTCTCCACATCCAAATCATCATTAAATATCCAGAAACTACCATAAGACCAAGAGCCAAAAGGTAGAGTGGCCACAGCCACGGCCCTCTCCTCCACCCAGAAAGCTGAAAGAGTTTAAAAGGATTTGTTTCTTTGTTTGTTCGCAAATATGCAAACAAAAATCCATAAAGAGTAAACACAACAATGGTCCAAATAATCAGGGTAGGATATCCCATCAAATAAAGAGGTACATTTGATCCTGTAGTCTGATTACTAACTTTTTCAACAACTGGAAAGGAAGCATAACTCACATTTGTAAATGTTGTGGTTGTAATTAAAAACAAGATTATTTTTTTCATAAAGCAAATAAAAGCAAATAAAAAAGAGGAAGTATGCTAAGCATAATAAAAAATACAAAAAATCGGGGTAGCAGTACTAGATCCTACTAGATATGACAACTCAAAAGGTCCCCGAATAGGTCCCTCGCTAT
>JABGVU010000086.1 GCA_018645865.1 Flavobacteriales bacterium | reverse complement strand
TATAGATATAGAAAAAAGACTAATAAATTTTAATTTCGATTGCTTACGCAATAATTTTAAATGGATAAATTGTTAAATAGTTAAAAAGCCCGAACAGCCCTAACACTGAAGTAGAAGTTGAACTTAATGGTGAAGTACTGGTAACCATTGGTGAAATTCTGTACCCACGCATCGTTGTTATCGTACTCAGTAGAACTCCAATAGTAGTTACCCGCAAAACCACCAAGCCCTTGTTGGTGTAGATTTAAATACATTTCATTTAATTCAAATTTAGAAGGTAGATACCAATCACTGTATCCGCCAAGAGTTAAAGTATCGCATATATTAGCGGCTATTGAATTACCACTCGTATTTGGAGAACAATTAGCATTAACAATATCAATTGTGTTTTGACTACCTGTACCAATAGCTGTTCCATCTGCTCCTGAAATTAAGGTTCCATAACAACCCTATTCAGCATTTCCTTGATCAGAAGGTGCTGCAATTAAGCCTCCACCATTACCATCCAAGTAAAAGATAATACCACCTTGATAAGTATCTCCAATTCCAATACATGAACCATCATCTGTATTTGCATTAGGGTCATAATTTGCCGCAGTAGAATCCATACAACCTAATAAAGTTGGTGTTGGTAAAATAATATAATTACTATTACTTATAAATAAAGTTTCTCCAGAAATAGATAGAGTTTGTAATTCATCTGTAGTGCTTCCATTGGCAGCAGTTTTAGCGTGTAAACTATAAGGCACACTCATAAAATCTGTAGTTCCCATATCTAAATATCCATTTCCATAGTTTATTTCTACTTTCAGTGAATGTGCTGCAGCCCCCAATCAACTAAATCAAAAGTTGATGAATTCCCATTAGACGTTGATGTTCCTTGGCCTATAATAGCTGTAAACAAACCAAAATCATTTGTATTTACTGCATGAGTTTCCTGCCATGAGATTGCAGCTCCTTCAAGTATAGAAAACTGAACTATTAAAGTGTCATTTGCTAATTCAGATCCAGCAGCATCTCTTGCAACAGCTTGATAATTGATTCCTTGTGGTACATTTTGGGCAAAAGTTATAGCACAAAAAAGTACGCTTAATAAAGTAAGTATTGTTTTTTTCATAATCTTATTTTATTGTTAATCAATTATTTTTAATACTTCCAAAATTACGAAAAAATGTTTATACTAATTTAAAACTAAAAAAATATCCAACACGATACTAACTCTATTTTAAAATCTGGAAACTAGTATTTGACAACTAATTACTTATTACTATCTTTGCTTTATGAAACAATGGAAAGGAATTATTGAATCAGCTTGGGAAAACCGAGAATTGTTAAAAGAGAATACAACTCAGGATTGCATACGCACCATTATTGAAGAAATTGATAAAGGGCGTTTGCGAACTGCCGAACCTTTCAATGATGGCTGGAAAGTTAATGATTGGGTAAAAAAAGCCGTTATTCTTTATTTTCCTATTCAAAAAATGGAAACCATAGAAATTGGCCCGTTAGAATTTCATGATAAAATGAAACTTAAAAGTGGCTATGCCAAACTTGGTGTTCGTGTTGTACCCCATGCAGTAGCCCGTTATGGTGCCTTTTTAGCTCCTGGTGTTATTATGATGCCTTCCTACGTAAATATTGGTGCTTATGTGGATAGTGGTACTATGGTAGATACTTGGGCAACTGTAGGTTCTTGTGCTCAAATTGGTAAAAATGTACACCTTTCAGGTGGTGTTGGTATTGGTGGCGTACTCGAACCCGTACAAGCTGCACCGGTTATTATTGAAGATGATGCTTTTATCGGTTCACGATCAATAGTAGTGGAGGGTGTAAAAATTGAAAAAGAAGCAGTACTTGGGGCTAATGTCGTGCTTACCGCATCTACCAAAATTATTGATGTCAGTGGCGAAACTCCAATAGAATATAAAGAAATTATCCCTAGCCGATCAGTAGTAATTCCTGGCACTTATAACAAAGAATTTCCTGCTGGAAATTATGGTGTACCTTGTGCGCTTATTATTGGTAAGCGTAAAAAAAGTACCAACAAAAAAACATCATTGAATGATGCACTTAGAGAATATAATGTAGCCGTATAATGAGAATAGGATTTGATGCAAAACGAGCGTTTTTAAATAATACTGGCCTAGGCAACTATTCCCGAGATACTATTCGAATACTTTCTAATTTTTATGCGGATAACAAATACTTCCTTTACACGCCAAAGGAAAAGGAAAATAGTCGTTTAGATTTCTTAGATGACAGGAGTAACACATTTGTTCGCGCCCCACAATCATTACTTAACAAAACTTTAAAATCCTATTGGAGAAGCAAAAGTATTGTCCGTGATTTATTCACCAATAAAATAGATATCTATCATGGGCTAAGTCATGAACTTCCCTTAGGAATTGAGAAAACAAATATCAAAACAGTTGTCACCATTCATGATTTGATTTTTATTCGTTATCCGTATTTATTCCGAACAATAGACAGAAAAATTTATTATAAAAAATTCAAATCAGCTTGCCAAAGAGCCGATAAAATAATTGCCATTAGCCAACAAACAAAACAAGACATTATTGATTTCTTTTTTATTTCTGGAGAAAAAATTGAAGTGGTTTATCAAGGGTGTAATAGTGTTTTTCATCATCCATTGGCCGATAACACAAAGCAAGCAGTACAAAAAAAATATAATGTACCAAAGGATTACTTACTTAGCGTTGGTAGTATTGAAGAGCGAAAAAATTTACTTACTATTTTAAAAGCTTTGAAAGAACTTCCTAACCAGAGACTAGTTATTATTGGTAACGGAAAAGCTTATAAAATAAAATGCTTACGCTTTATTTCCAAGCACAACCTATCCAATAGAGTGCTGTTTTTATCTGGCTTAAACTTAGCAGAAATGGCCGCAATTTATCAAAATGCACAAATGCTTATTTATCCTTCTATTTTTGAAGGCTTTGGCATTCCTATTTTAGAAGCTTTATTTTCCAAAACTCCAGTTATCACATCCAATGACGGTTGCTTTGCTGAAGCAGGAGGTACTTTTTCAAAATACATTAATCCACTTTCTGTTGAACAAATGAAAGAGACTATTCTGGAAATCCTAGATTCTCAAGAATTACAAGAAAAGATGAAAACTGAAGGTTTAGAACATGCAAAAAACTTTACTGACAATAAAATAGCAAATAACTTAATGAAGGTATATAATACACTTTTAATTGAAAAAAGAAATAGATAAAGCTTTAGCAACATTAAAACAAGGAGGGATAATCTTATACCCTACCGATACTATTTGGGGAATTGGTTGTGACGCAACAAATACTATTGCAATAGCAAAAATATTTAAACTTAAAAAACGAGTGGATACCAAAGCACTCATTTCATTAGTAGCTAATAAACAACAACTAAAGACTATTACTGAAACTATCCCTAATTTGGACATTACATCAAGCCCAATAACTATTGTTTACCCTAATGCAAAGGGATTAGGCCAAAACCTTTTAGCAGAAAATGGTTCAGCAGCAATTCGTATTGTTCAAGATGAATTTTGTCAAAAACTTATTCTATCATTTGGAAAAGCAATTGTTTCTACCTCAGCAAACATTAGTAAAGAAATAGCGCCAAAACAATTTTCAGAAATTCCAAAAGAAATAAAAAACAATGTTGATTATATCGTAAATTTGCGCCACAATGAACTAATGTCTACTCCTTCATCTATCCTAATGATAAATGAAGATAGTAGCATTACAAAAATTAGATAGTGAATTACACTTCTGCATTAAATAACCCAATTTTTAAAACCATACAACTCGCAAGTGATGAGTTAAATTACCCTACCTATGTAGTTGGTGGTTGGGTGCGTGATTTATTATTAGAGAGGAAACAAGAGAAAACAGATATTGATTTTGTTTGTATTGGAAGCGGAATAAAACTAGCAAAAAAGGTAAATTCCCTGATAGGAAATAAAGCGACTTTAAAAGTCTTTAAGAACTTTGGTACAGCCATGATTAACTACAAAGGAGAAAATTATGAATTTGTAGGCGCTCGAAAAGAATCCTATCGTTCAGAATCCCGAAAACCAATAGTAGAGAATGGAACTTTAGAGGATGATCAGAACAGAAGAGATTTTACCATTAACGCAATGGCAATCCAACTCAATGCAAATAGTTATGGTGCATTAATTGATCCTTTTGATGGGAAAAAAGATTTAAAAAATAAAATTATTCGCACTCCATTAAATCCTGACATCACTTATTCTGATGATCCATTAAGAATGATGAGAGCAGTGCGTTTCGCCTCTCAATTGGATTTTTTAATAGAAGAACAATCATTAAAATCAATTACCGATAATGCTGAACGCTTAAGTATAATTTCTCAAGAAAGAATTACTGAAGAACTTAACAAAATAATATTAACATCCATTCCTTCAAAAGGGTTTAAATTATTATTCAACACTCAATTATTGCATCAATTCTTCCCTATAATGTGTAAGTTGCAAGGAGTAGAATTGATAGGAAAACACGGGCACAAAGATAATTTTTATCACACCCTTGAAGTGCTCGACAACATTAGTAAAAACACCAATAACGTATGGTTAAGGTGGGCAGCAATACTGCACGATATTGCAAAACCACAAACAAAAAAATATGAGGAAGGACATGGATGGACTTTCCATGCGCATGAATTTCTTGGTGGGAAATTGGTTCCTAAGATTTTTAGAGAGTTAAAGTTACCGCTAAACGAAAAAATGAAGTATGTACAAAAATTAGTAACTCTTCATTTGCGACCTATCATTTTAGCAAAAGATATAGTTACCGATTCTGCTATAAGACGCTTACTTTTTGATGCAGCAGATGATATAGATGATTTAATGACACTATGTGATGCAGATATTACTTCAAAAAATGAAAAGAAAGTAAAAAAGTATCTGAAAAATTTTCAACTAGTAAGAAGTAAACTAAAAGAAGTAGAGGAAAAAGATCAGATACGAAACTTTCAGCCTCCTGTTGATGGTAAGGAAATAATGGATTTGTTTTCCATTAAACCTGGACGAGAAATTGGAATTCTAAAAAATGCAATAAAAGATGCAATACTTGATGGAACAGTTAAAAATGATAAAGAACAAGCATTAGCATTCATCATAAAAAAAGCAAAAGAATTAAATTTACAGCCAGTAAAATGAAAAGCATAATACAAGTACATTTAGAATATAAAAAAGATGTAATTCGTGATATTGAAATTAACTCTACTAGTAATTTAGAAGAGTTACACAAGGCTATTGTCAGTGCCTTTGAACTAGATAAAAAAGAACTAGCTTCTTTTTACATAACTAATGATGAATTTGAATTACTACAAGAAATTCCTCTTTTTAGTGTAGAGGATAAGGAAAATTCTATGCTTGGAATGAGTGATATTATTCTTTCTTCTATACTAAAGGAAAAAGGCTCTCAGTTACTTTATGTTTATGATTTTATGAAAATGTGGCGCTTCTTGATTACACTCAATGAAATAACTGAAGATGAAATAACTACTGCAAAATGTATTAAGTCAGTAGGAATTATGCCAGGAGATGCGCCTGAAATTAGCTTTAAAGCTGAGAAAGAATTTGATCCTTTTGGTGAAGCCTTTGATGATTTTGATGAATTTAAAGAGTATGAAGAGGAATACTAAGAGAATAATCATAATTGTTGGCCCTACAGCAATTGGGAAAACAGCACTTAGTATTGAGCTTGCAAATGCATTAAATACTGAAATAATTTCATGTGATTCAAGGCAATTTTATAAAGAATTAAAAATTGGTTCCGCAGCACCTAATGCTAAAGAATTAGCAGCAACAAAACACCATTTCATTCATCATTTATCTGTAACAGAAGATTATAATGCTGGAAAATTTGAAATAAATGCGATTGCTAAAATAAACGATCTTCATAAAACAAAAGATACTATTGTTGTTGTTGGAGGTTCGGGGTTATATGTTGATGCAATTTGTAAAGGGTTTGACAAAATGCCTGAAATCTCTACCCAGATAAGAATAAAACTTAAAACAAAATTAAATGAACAAGGATTAGCTTGGCTGCAGGATGAGGTCAAAAAAGCAGACCCTGACTTTTACACTACTTGTGATCAGCAAAACTCTCAACGCCTATTACGAGCATTAGAAGTATTTATAGCTACAGGCGAACCCTTTTCTTCTTACAAGTCAGCAAAACCAAAATACCGCCCTTTTAGAATTATTAAAATTGGGTTAACAACTGAAAGAGAACTACTATACAGAAGAATAAATTCACGTGTAGATAAAATGTTAGAAAACGGACTATTTGAAGAAGTAGAATCACTTATTCCTTTTCAGCAGAAAAATGCATTACAAACTGTTGGCTATAAAGAGATATTTGCTTTTTACAATAATGAATGTACTCTTAAAAAAGCAGTAGAAAATATTAAGCAAAATACGAGAAGGTTTGCAAAACGTCAACTCACTTGGTTCCGGAAAGATAAAAACATAACATGGTTCGAACCTCATCAGATAAATGAGATAAAAACGTTTATCGGATTATAGTCACACTTCCTCTTATTGGATCAAAATCATGCCCAATATTAATATGATAAAAGTATACCCCCTCAGTAACATCATTTCCATTTTCATCCTTACCATCCCAAGGTTTAGCATAATCAATAGATTTGAAAAGTAACTTACCATATCTACCATATATTCTTATTTCAGAATCAAGATAAAAAAAAGTATTTTCTAAATTCCAAGTATCATTTATATTATCTCCATTAGGAGTGAACACATTCGGAATACACTCAGCACTTATAGTTTCAATTACAAAAGAAGTATCCTCAGTACAAGCATTATTGTCCATTACGACAACACTATAGTTCCCTGGACTTAAATTGAAATTAATTGAATTCTCTGTACTTCCATTTGACCAAGCATAAGTATACGGTACAGTGCCTCCAATTGCATCAGCAGTTATATCTACATCCAAATTTTCTAAATTACATTCAATAATAAACTCAGCAGGATCTAAAACAATCAACAAAGGATCAATATCAAAGTCGGCTCGAACAACACAACCATCAGCATCCGTCACTTCAACCCAATGTGAACCAGAACAAATATTAGCATGTGCCGAAATTTCAGCATTATCCCAAAAATAACTATATGGAGGATTTCCCCACAAATCAGAATCTGATAAAACAGTTGTTGTTGTTTCATCAACGATACCATTCGGTAGATAAAAAGTAGCTATTAACGTATCAATTACTGAACAATTGGTTGTATTATCATTAGTGGTAACAAAATAAGTGCCTTCACATAAATTGGATGTTATTGAATCTGTACTAATAACACTTCCAATAATATCAACCCATGTATAAGAAAACGGTCCTCCTGTTGAAGTGAAATCTATTTCAACTGAACCAATATGAGTTATATTATCATAAATTATAGCTGTAACTAATTCAAAAGGGTCAAAAAATACAGTGTCAATTAGAATATTCCCACATGAATCAGAAACAATTACCCAGCAGATACTATCCTGTATATTAAATATCATAGAATCTATCTCTCCTGTACTCCACAAATATGTATAAGGAGGGATTCCTCCATCCAGAACTACATGTGCACTTGCTCCTAAATGACAAATAGTATCTATTAATATAAACTCTACAATCCTGAATGTATCAGGTTGTGTTATTAAAACTGAATCTACTAACCTACAACCATTATTATCCTCAATAAATACTGAGGAATATCCAGCTCCAATTGATGTAATATTTGTTGAATCTAAATTAGACCATAAAATTGAATATGAACTATCGTAATTCACTACAACTGCTTCTATTGCAGTAATTCCATTAAAACAATCTAATAAGGTAGAGTAGTTAATAAACTCTACTGAGAGCTGATTTGGATTTGAAATTTCAAGTGTATCAAGAAGTTCACATTGGTTTGAATCAATAACTGAATAGAAATAAATACCTGAACTTAAATTATTAACTGTATCAATAGATAAGCTATTCTGCCAATAAATTTCATAAGGCATTACGCCACCAGAATAAGCGAGAATGACAGAAGCATTACTATCATTATGACAAGCAAGTTGAGTAATGAATATATTTGATTGTAACTTCAAAGGCTCTAAAACACTAATCGTATCAACAGATTTACAACCCAAAGAGTCAGAAATAGAAATAGTGTAATCTCCAGATGATAAATTATTTAAACTAATGCCTGAATATAAATATGGCTTAACTCCCCCATAAATGGAGTCAATAGTTATAAAGCCTGTACTATCTCCAAAACAACTTATATTACCTATGTTGACATCTAACTTTATATCGTACAAACTAGTCATTTCAACATCAATTGTATCGATACAATTATGCAAAGTATCATTAATAACACATAAATAATTTCCATTACTAACATAAATAGAATCGTTATTTGAATCAATCCATTTATAAGTAATTGGTAATAGTCCACCAGAAATACTATCAATATTTATCCAAACACTATCTGAAGAACAGATTAATGTATCACTTGAAACATAAAGTTGATATGGTAATGGTTCATATATCATAAAAGCTGTATCAAATAAACATCCTACAGAATCTGAGACAATTAATTGATAATTTCCTTCAAACAAACTATCTATGATTATAGAGTCAGGATGTAGGGAGTTCATTGAAGGATTTATTGTAAGGTTAAAAAAGTTAGCCGAATATCCACTAGTATCCCTATAGCAAACAGTATCTGAGTTTGAAACTAGATAATAAAAATATGGATTTATTAAGTCAAACTTATAACCTCCATTAAAAGAAAAAGAGATAGAGCCTGTTGCTGATTGATAACAACTGGCATCAGTTAAATTTAAATCAACTATTTTTAATTTTTCGGGAGGTTTTATCTCAATAATTTCTGAAGTGTCTATACATCCTATTGAATCAGATACAATCAAATAATAATACGATTGGTTTAAGCTATCAATAAAATCATTAGTACCAGCTAGTAATATTGAATTTATACTTGTGTCAATAAAAGAATACCATTGATATTGAAAGTACTCTCCACCTACTAAAGCTGTATCTTGACCAAAAGGAATCCCTCCAGTTATATATGCATTTATTGTACCTGTATTGTTATTACATATAATAATCTCTTGCTCTAATATCACTGATAATTTACATCCAACATTATATTGTCGTACTTCAATTAATGAATCTAATACATCAACAATTTCTAATTTATATAAGCCACAAACCTCTGTAGTTAAAGAGTCTGAATTATATTGATTATTATTAATTACTATTAATTGATTAGATGTATCTATCTGTTCCCAAATAGAATCATTATAAAGATACCACTTACTAAAAACATTAGTATCAAGCGAAACAATTTCTGTAAAAATAAAACCATCATGATTACAATTAATATTAGCTACAGAGTCTTTAATAATATTATTTGCAGAAACAGTATTAAATAATATTAGAGATAGTAAGAGATAAAATATTCTTTTCAAATTAAAATACAAACTTATATGTTTAAGGCTAAAGTACAGTTTTTGCATCACTAATAAAAACATTCATTCATAATACATAAATTAATAATTTCCTCATTTATTCAATTTATTAAAATCAAGTACTAAACCTGATTCAGCTAAACGAGTATTCTTAAAGGTAGCTTTCGCTTCAATAAATAACTCATCAATGTTTTTGTATCTTTGTGAAAAATGACCAATTAATAAGTTTTTAACTGCTGATTTTTTAGCAATTGTAGCTGCTTCATAAGTTGTTGAATGCCCTGTTTCTTTTGCTCGATCTGCAAAATCTTTTTTAAAAGTAGCTTCATGATACAATAAATCAATTCCCTTAATTTTTTCAATTAAAGCTTCATTATAAATTGTATCTGTACAAAAAGCATAAGAATGAACTGGCGTATTTTCACGCGTTATCACTTTATTCTTTATAATCTCACCATTATCAGCTATCCAATCAGCTCCTTCTTTTATTCCATTGTATTTATCAAATGGAATGTTATATTGTTCAATTATCTCTTTAATAATCTTTCTTTTACTCTTTTTTTCTTTAAAGATAAAACCAGAACACTTAATGGTGTGATTAAGAATTACATTACTAATACATATCTTTTCATCTTCATACAGTATCTGTTCATTAGTTTCAGAAATAGGATGAAAAAATAAAGGATAATTAAGTTCAGTATTAGAAGCAGATAATTGCAAATCGATAATTGCTTTTAACTCCTGATAAGCATAAATATGTAAGCCTTTATTTCTACCCAAGAGATGCATACTACTAATCAAGCCAATTAAACCAAAATAATGATCGCCATGCAAGTGACTAATAAAAATATGATTTATTCTTTGAAAATTTAATTGATATTCTTTTAGCCTAATTTGCGTTCCTTCTCCACAATCAATTAAAAAAAACCGCTCATTTGCATTTAGCAATTGAGCGGTTGGATGTTTTTCTACTGTAGGAATTGCAGAATTACAACCTAAAATGGTAAGTTTAAATGGCATTAATTAGCAATAATCATTCTTTTAGATACGATTTGAACACCATTATTAATAGAGTATAAATACATGCCATTAGCATAGTCATTAGCAGATATTTCAATATCATTTATCCCACGATAAGCAGCTATATTCTTTTCTTCAATTTTCTCACCTAAGTGATTAAAGACTGAAAAAACTACATCAGCTGAATTCCCTGAAATAAATTGAATTTTAGCACTATTATTTACGGGGTTAGGGAAAATATTTTTTAATTCAAAAGTAAAATCATTAAATTGATTAATAACAGAGGTAGCATTAGATACTTCAATGTAATAATAATCAATAATATCATTTTGAGTTTGTATACCAAAAAGACCTGCATCTACTGTAGTAGTTGTGTACATAAATATTTGGTATGAACCAGTATCTGCAACTGTAGGGTTAATGGTTGAAGATAGTACAGCACAAGAAGTAGAGCCGCCAGTAAAAACGCAATTAAGTGCAGCACAATCATAGGTAAAATTTGCAGGTAAACCATTAACACTATCTAATGCAATATCCATAATAGTAACTGAAATTGGCAGTCCTGAAAAAATAACATTTGTATCTGTAGGTGTAATAATGGTTATTACTTCGCTATAGGCTTGACCAACAATTGCATCTGGCATACCAATTGAACTATCAGGGTAAATACCTGCATTAGTATATTGAGGATCTGGTGTACATTGAGCATTTGCTCCAATAAAGACAAAAGTCAACATAAGGGTAAGTAATATTCTTTTCATATTTAATTAATTTTGATTTATAATTCTAATTGTCTTTCTATTTCATTGATTTCAATGTAATCATAAGCCTCTTGCAAAGTAGGAACAATAGTTAATTCTTCCTCAAAAGAGAATTCGCATACAATTACAAAAGAGCCGTTCATCTTTGAAATACTATTTGCAAATATAATAAATTTATCTTTAATATTTTCAGCTAAATCAGGAGTTACTCCTCTTAAATCAGCAATAAAGTGTTTAATTTCAGAAGTAATTTTTAAATCAGATAAATTATTATCTTCTCCAAGTTTAAAAACTAGTGTTGTTTCTTGTAAATTCATTTAAATCTTAGTTCTTAATTTTACCTGCTAGTAAATACAATACTGCCATTCTTATGGCAACTCCATTCTCTACTTGATCAAGTATAATAGCATGTTTAGAATCAGCAACATCAGAACTTAATTCAACACCTCTATTTATAGGACCAGGATGCATAATTGTTATTTCTTTTTCTAAAGCATCAAGTATTTCTTTATTTACACCATACACCATAGCATATTCTCGTAAGGAAGGAAAATAATTTACATCTTGTCTTTCTAACTGTATTCTTAATACATTAGCTACATCACACCATTCTAGAGCCTCTTTTAAATCAGAGAAATGAGTAACTCCTAATGCATCAAGATGTTTAGGTATTAATGAAGAAGGTCCGCAAACTTTAACTTCAGCACCCAATTTCTGCAAGCAATAGATATTTGAAAGTGCTACTCTAGAATGTAGAATATCCCCAATTATTACAATTTTTTTACCTGCAACTTCACCATATTTTTCTCTAATTGAATAGGCATCTAATAAAGCCTGTGTGGGATGCTCGTGAGTTCCGTCTCCTGCATTTACGATTTTTGCATCAATATTTCTGGATAAAAATACAGAAGCACCAGGATTAGGATGACGTATTACTACAATATCAACTTTCATAGCTAATATATTATTTATAGTATCCAATAATGTTTCCCCTTTAGTAACGGATGAAGATGCTGAAGTAAAGTTAATTACATCAGCCGAAAGTCTTTTCTCAGCTAATTCGAAAGAAAGTTTAGTTCTAGTAGAGTTTTCAAAGAAAAGATTTGCAATCGTAATATCTCTTAATGAAGGTACTTTCTTAATAGGTTGATTAATAATCTTTTTGAAATTATCTGCCGTTTTAAAAATCAAATCTATATCTGATTCTATAAGGTATTTAATTCCTAACAAATGATCTACAGATAAATTACTCATTAATCTGATTTTACCATTAATATTTTATCCTTTCCATTTACTTCTTTCCATTCCACTATTATTTTTTCGGAATCTATTGCGTCTATTGTTCTTCCTACATAATTAGGCTGAATAGGCAAATCTCTGCTAAATCTTCTGTCAATTAAAGTAAGGAGTTCAACAGATCTTGGTCTGCCGAATGCCATTAGAGCATCAATTGCTGAACGAATAGACCTGCCAGTAAATAAAACATCATCAATTAAAACTACTTTTTTACTTTCAAGCGATAAATTCATTTCCATAATTTCAGGAACAATTGGTTCGTCTCGCCTTCTTAAATCATCTCGATAGAATGAGATATCTAAACTTCCTGATTCAAGATTAGTAGTATTTAGTAATTGTTTTAATTTGGTGATTATTCTATTACTTAAGAACGTACCTCTTGGTTGAACTCCAACAATAACAGTATTTTTAAAATCACCATGATGTTCAATTAACTGCTGACACAATCTTTCAATTGTAATTTGAATATCCTTTTGATTTAGTATTTGCCTTTCTCTAATCATTACACTACAAAAATAGCAAAAAAAAAGCCCCAAATTAATGGGGCTTTAAATTTAATTATTTATCTTTCTCTAAATTCGTCTTCAGGTTAGATAGCTGATCCAAATCGCCTAAAGTAGATTGCTTCTTATCATCTACAATTTTTTTCATCACTTTCTTAGCTGCTGAAGCTGATTTCTTTCGTTCTTTTTCGAACTCTTCCTTAAAGATTACTGTATGAGAAACTAAAATCTTTTTGTTCTCTTTTGAGAATTCAAGAATTCTAAAAGATAACGTTTCACCAACTAGTAAACTTGAACCATCTTCTTTTACAGTATGTCTTTTTGGAACAAAAGCTTCTACCTCTTCAGATAATTCAATTACAGCACCTTTATCAAATACTTCTTTTACAGTACCTTCATAGTCTTTTCCTTCTTTGTATTGCTTAGCATAATCATCCCAAGGGTTTACATCTAATTGCTTGTGCCCTAAACTGATTTTTCTGTTTCCTTTATCAATATCTAAAACAACAACATCAAGCATTGCATCAACTTGAGTAAACTCAGCTGGATGCTTTATTTTTTTAGTCCATGATAAGTCAGAGATATGTACTAAACCATCAACACCTTCAATTAATTCAACAAAAATCCCAAAATTTGTGAAGTTTCTTACTTTCACACTATGCTTAGAGTCTACTGGGAATTTAACTGCAATATCAGCCCAAGGGTCTGGAGTCATTTGTTTAACTCCTAATGACATTTTTCTTGTATCTTTATCTAAGGTTAAAATTTGTGCTTTTACAGCATCACCTTTCTTATAAAAATCATTTGCACTTCTTAAGTGAGTTGACCAAGACATTTCAGATACGTGTAATAAAGCTTCAATTCCTGCTTGTAACTCAACAAATACTCCATAATCAGCAACCACTACAACTTTACCATCAACTTCATCACCAATTTTTAAGTTTTCATCTAAATTTTCCCAAGGATGAACGTCTAATTGTTTCAATCCTAATTGAATTCTACTCTTACCTTCATCAAAATCAAGAATTACAACATTAATTGTTTCATCTAAAGATACTATCTCATCAGGATGAGAGATTCTTCCCCAAGATAAATCAGTAATATGAACTAAACCATCAATACCTCCTAAGTCAACAAACACGCCATAAGAAGTAATATTTTTAACTGTACCTTCAAGAACCTGTCCTTTTTCTAATTTAGACATTATATCTTTAGTTTGAACAGCCAAATCAGCTTCAATTAAAGCTTTATGAGATACAACAACATTCCTGAAAGACTCGTTTACTTTTACAACTTTGAATTCCATTTTTTTACCAACATACTCATCATAATCACGGATTGGCTTAACATCAATTTGAGAACCTGGTAAGAAACACTCAATACCAAATACATCAACAATCATTCCTCCTTTTGTTCTACTCATTATCTGACCATTCACAACTTCTCCAGTTTCAAGAGCAATATTTACTTTATCCCAAGCTCTTAAAACTCTTGCTCTTCTGTGAGATAAAACTAACTGACCATTTTTATCTTCTTGTTTTTCAACTAATACTTCAACAGTATCACCAGCTTTTAATTCAGAATTATACTTGAATTCATTAAAACTAATTACTCCATCAGATTTAAAGTTAATGTCAATAACAACTTCTCTTTCAGTAACTAACACAACAGTTCCATCAATAACTTGCTTATCTACAACATCAGGTAAAGTAGCGCTATATTCAGTCTCTAAATCACTTCTTTCTTTTTTAGAGTACATATCATTTTGAGCCGCTTTATCCCAATCGAATTCTTCTACTTTCTCAACTTTCTTTTTGGGAACTTCTTCAATTTTAACTTCCTCTATTACTGTATTCGTTTCTTCAACAACAGGAGTCATTGCTATTAACTCATCAGTTTTAGGAACTTCTACTTCCTTTTTAATTCTCTTTTTTGGAATTTTTTTAGCTTTAACTTCCTCAATTATCGGAGTTTTTTCAGCAATAGGAGTTGCCGCCACTAACTCCTCATTTTCAGGAGTTTCTACTGCTTCTTTTGCAGTTTCTTTTTTGTTTTCTTCTGACATTTTTGTCATTTTACATTTGTATCTTAAAGTAAGTAAGGCTTAGATGTATTAAACTTTAAGAGCTGTTAATTTTATATTTTTCCTATCACTACCTTACAACACATTCTGAAAAGGGCTGCAAAAATACAATTTTAATCTGAAATAACGAACAAGAATATTAATCTATCTTTTCAATAGTCTTTTGCACCTGTTCCATCAACCATCTTGGCGTGGAAGTTGCGCCACAAATACCAACAAAACTTGCAGTAGAAAACCATTCATTATTTATCTCATTTATATCTGATATAAAGTATGAATTTGGATTTTCTTTTTTACATGATTGATACAACATTTTACCGTTTGAACTCTTTTGTCCACTCACAAAAATGATAACATCATTTTCCTTTGAGAAATGCTTTAATTGAGGTTCACGTCCCGAAACTTGCCTACACAATGTGTCATGTACAATATATTTTACATTTTCTCCATCTGCCAATCGAACTCTTTCATCTATTATATCACTAATTGCTTTATACGCTTTTGGACTTTTTGTTGTTTGTGAATAAATATAAATTGACTTAGAAAAATCTACTCTATCTAAATCTTCAACAGTCGTTACAATAATCGCATTATTTCTGGTTTGACCTAGCAAGCCAGTAACCTCAGCATGCCCTTCTTTACCAAATATAATTACCTGCCCATCAATCTTTTTAATATCCTCATACCCTTCCTTAATTTGATGTTGTAACTTTAGCACTACAGGGCAAGAAGCATCCAACAGTTGAATGTTATTTTCAAGCGCAATATTATAAGTTGATGGTGGCTCTCCATGTGCTCTAATAAGCACTTTACAATCCGAAATTTTTTTCAAGTCATCATTATTGATAATCTTTAAACCCATATCAGTTAAGCGCTCCACTTCTTTATTATTATGTACAATATCCCCTAAACAATACAAAACGTCCTCTTTTTCTAAAATATTCTCTGCCATTTCAATAGCATACACTACACCAAAACAGAATCCAGAATATTTGTCAATAGTAACTTCCATTATTTACTTAATATATTAGTTATCAAATTATCAATCAAAGCATTTTGCTTCTCAATTGATAAATTAGAATTATCAATCAAAATAGCATCATCTGCTTGAATTAAAGGATTTATTTTTCGCTTTGTATCATGTTCATCTCTTAAAGTAAGATTGTCTAACACTTGTTCAAAAGTAACCTTTTCTCCTTTTCTATTCAACTCATCACACCTTCTTTGAGCTCTTATCACGGCACCTGCCGTTACAAACAACTTTAATTTTGCTTCAGGAAAAACCTTTGTTCCTATATCTCTTCCGTCCATCACCACATTCCCTTGCTTACCAATTTCTTGTTGCAAAGAAATTAATTTTTCACGCACTTGCTGAATTTGAGCCACAACACTTACATTATCAGACACTTTAAACCCTCTTATTATTTTCTCAACATTTTTTCCATTAAGAATCGTTTCAGAAAGTTTGGTTTCAGCATTAAAAACAAAATTTATTGTAATATTATCTATTTCAGCAAGAAGCAAATTCAGCTTAATTTTTTTATTAGAGATAATATTATTCTCCATACAAAAAAGGGTCATGGCACGATACATTGCTCCCGTATCGATATAACGCATACCATATTTACTTGCCACTGCTTTTGAAATAGTACTCTTTCCGCAGGAAGAATGGCCATCAATCGCTATATTAAAAGCTAGACTCATTATAGACCAAAAGTACTCAAATTTGTAGCAAAACTAAAATTATTTGGAGATCCTGATAAATGATAAGCCGACCTATTGTAATCGAAGCGGAATCTTAACACTTTAAAACCTATACCCCAAGAAAAACCAACCATTGCAGGATAGGTAGAAAGACTCATATCAAACCTTCTTTGAAAATTGAAACCTCCTCTTACAAAAAGATTTTTACGAAAAGGATTTAATTCTCCTCCAATAATTAAATGACGAAATGCCGTTTTCCCAACATTTTCCTCTTTTATTTCCAACTCACCTGTTTCAATATTGGTTTGACTTGTTAATTTATAAGGAGATTTTATATCAAACTGATTCAGATGGTGAACAGTAAGTGAATATCGAAAAGGCAAATGTTTTAACTCCTTACTCATTCCTAACTGCACATCAAAAGGAAGTGATTCTTCAGTATTAGCATATTTAATGAGCTGTCTACCTATATTTCTAAAAAGTAAAGTAGAAGTAAATTCCTTTTCAGGATTAAAATAAGTTACCGATACATTAGATGAAAGTGCGAAAGCATGATACGTTTCGTACTGAGAATTTAGCATATTTAAATTTATACCGAATGTGAATTTTTCATTCAAGCGTTTGCCCAAACCAAAAGTAATAACCTGATCGTGTGCAGAGAAAGAACCTAAATTATCTCCAACAGCATCATTATATTCAAATTCACCATAGTTTATTGCTTTAATTCCTATTGAAAAAATACCAAATTCTTTCCATTTTCTTGCGTAAGAGAAACCTATTAAATTCACATCCGATAAATAATCAGTAAAGGAAAATACCAAAGAATTATGCATTTTATTATTCAGAAGTGAAGGAGTAATTTGCCCTAAAGAAACGTCATTATCGATAATAGCAATGGCCGAACCACCCATAGCTTCTGTTCTAGGTGAAAGCGCGATATCAACAAATGAAAAAGCATAAAAACCACCAACTTGAGCTAAGACACTCAAGGGCAGAAAAAACGCTATAATAATGATTTTTTGAATCATTCAATCTCTTAGAAAGCAGCTCCAATATTAAATCCAATTTTTGGAATAACTCCTGTGTATTCTTTCATATCAGAAGTATTGTAATAATCTGGATTAAATCCTTCAACTTCAGCATATTGTATTCCTCCTCCTAAAAATACCTCAAGAGAAATAACATCTCCAAATAATAACTGAGCACCCATTATCAATCCTCCTTGGATATTTTTAATTTCTTTAGAAAAAGAATTGTAATAACCTACTTCTTCAATCCAAAGATTATTTTCGTCATAATATCCATTCTCTTGAACATGCCACCCATTTTCACCTTCTGACCTAAAATAAGCACTTTTTATATAAGGAGCCACATATATGCCGCTTAATATTGATTTTTGTTTTTTAAAATTAATCAAATATTTTCTAAGTTGTAATTCTCCTGTCCAGCCAATATCATCTTCTGAACTCCAAGAATTATCTTGCAAGTGAAATCCCCCACTAAAATTTAAAGATTTACTGTTTGAAATTGTTTTTTCATAACTCATATTAAACGTGCCATCAAAAAAGTGAAACGGACTATTCTTAATTAATGCTTTCGTACCATCTTGAGCATTAGAAGTTAAAGCAGTTAAAACCAAACTTGAAACTAATATTATTTTTTTCATTTTTTATTATCTCTAACGATTATTAACACAAATTATTACTACAAAAGTATTAATTAATATCCATTGCGTTTTCAACTTTTTCAGTTGATAGAGCAATATCAATTACCTCTTTTAAAGTGTCAACATAATGAAAATTTATGCCTTTTACATACTTTTCATTTATTTCTAAAATATCTTTCTTATTCTGCTTGGAAAGAATAATCTCATTAATTCCTGAACGCTTTGCTGCTAAAATCTTTTCTTTAATTCCACCAACAGGTAATACCTTCCCTCTTAAAGTAAGTTCGCCAGTCATTGCGGTTTTCTCTTTTACTTTTCTTTGTGTAAAAGAAGAAACTAGGGAGGTAAACATGGTAATTCCTGCTGAAGGACCATCCTTTGGAGTAGCTCCCTCAGGGACATGCACATGTACATTCCATTTATCAAATATATCAGAATTAAGTCCATACACTTCAGTATGTGCCTTAAAGTATTCCATAGCAATAGTAACAGATTCTTTCATAACTTGCCCTAAATTACCTGTAACCGATAGTTTTCCTTTACCTTTACTCAAGCTGCTTTCAATAAATAGAATATCACCACCTACTGAAGTCCAAGCTAAACCTGTAACTACACCTGCAACAGAATTATCAGAAAAACGACTTCTATCGAATTTTGGCGCACCTAACACTTTCTCTACCACTTCAGAAGTCGGAGAATTCTCAAAAGACTCTTTCATTGCAATGCATTTAGCAACATTACGAATCATCTTACTGATCACTTTATCCAAAGTTCTAACACCAGATTCACGCGTATATTGATCAACGATTTTCTCTAATATTTTATCCGACAAATCGAATTGCTCTTCTTGTAATCCGTGTAATTTTAATTGTTTGGGTAATAGATGATGTTTTCCAATCTGTACTTTCTCTTCAATAGTATATCCATTTATTTCAATAATCTCCATTCTATCTAGTAAAGCAGGCTGAATAGTTGCTAAAGAATTAGCAGTAGCAACAAACATTACTTTAGACAAATCATAATCTAGCTCCAAATAGTTATCATGAAACGCTTCATTTTGTTCGGGATCTAAAACTTCAAGCAAAGCTGAGGACGGATCTCCATGAGCATCTCTTGTAACCTTATCAATTTCATCCAAAACAAAAACAGGGTTTGAGGATTTAGCCTTTTTTATAGATTTTATTATTCTACCAGGCATTGCTCCAATATATGTTTTTCTGTGCCCTCTTATTTCCGCTTCATCTCTTAATCCTCCCAACGATACTCTTTCGTATTTTCTACCTAAAGCATCAGCAATTGATTTGCCTAATGATGTTTTTCCAACTCCTGGAGGGCCATACAAGCACAAAATAGGAGATTTCATATCACCTCTGAGTTTTAAAACTGCCAAGTGTTCAATAATTCTTTCTTTTACTTTTTCCAAGCCAAAATGATCTCTATCTAAAATTTCTCTAGCTCTCTTTAAATCAAAACTATCTGTAGTAAATTCATCCCAAGGTAATTCCAGAATCAATTCAATATAACTTCTTTGCACAGCATAATCTGACATGGAAGGATTCATTCTTTTCAATTTCCTGAGCTCCTTATCAAAAGCATTTGCTATTTCTTTATTCCATTTTTTTTTTGCCCCTTGCTTTAGCATTTCATCAATCTCCTTTTGCGAACCACTCCCCCCTAATTCTTCTTGAATAGCTTTTATTTGTTGATTTAAGTAATACTCTCTTTGCTGCTTATCTAAATCCGTTTGCACTTTAGATTGAATTTTATTCTTCATTTCCAAAAGCTGCAGTTCCTTTGTCAATAATTCCAACACTTTTATTGCACGCTTTTTTAGATCAACTTCTTCTAACAAGGCTTGTTTTTCAGACAAACTAATATGCATATTTGAAGATACAAAATTGATAATAAAAGAAGTATTTTTAATATTTTTAATAGCAATAGCTGCTTCAGTAGGAATATTTGGCGATTCATCAATAATTCTTAACGCCAAATCTTTCACAGAAGAAACTAATGCGCTAAACTCTCGATCTTTTTTTTCTGGCTTTACCTCTTTTAAATCCGTAATCCGAGCTTTATAATATGGTTCATTCTGCACCATTGCCTCAATCTTAAAACGTTTACGCCCTTGTATAACTGCCGTGATATTACCATCTGGCATTTTTAACATTTTTAAAATCTGAGCAACTGTTCCTACTTCATTTAAATCTTTTAATTCAGGGAGTTCAGTATCAAACTCTTTTTGAGAAACTACCCCAATAGAGTTTTTTCCATTTTCAGCATCCTTAATTAATTTTACTGACCTGTCTCTGCCTATAGTAATTGGTATAATAACTCCTGGAAATAACACTGTATTTCTTAAGGGTAAAATTGACATTATATCAGGAGTTTCTTCTTGAGATATTTTATCCTCATCCTCATCAGACATTAATGGCAAGAATTCTGTTTCCTCATTTATTAAATCAGATAGCTCAAGGCTATCTAAATGATATTTATTTCTCATAATAATTATTTTTTACTCGTAACAAATGCAATTAGTATGCCATTATTAAAATCTAGTCTTTTTGTCAGCTACAGTTCATTCCTGTAACGCTTTGTCATATTGTACACCTGAGTCAAAATATCTTGTTCTACTTTATCAAAGCTTAACTTTCTTCTTCCAAAGACTTTTTCAGCTACCTCAAATGCTTTTGGTAATTTATAAATAGAAAAGCCTGCTGCTCCTCCCCAATTAAATGAAGGAATAAAATTTCTAGGAAATCCACTGCCAAAAATATTAGCACTCACCCCAACAATAGTGCCAGTATTAAACATAGTATTAATACCGCATTTGGAATGATCACCCATTATTAAACCACAAAATTGCAATTCTGTATTTTTAAAACGTTCCGCTTCATAATTCCAGAGTTTCACCTGAGCGTAATTATTCTTTAAGTTAGAGTTATTGGTATCTGCGCCTAAATTACACCACTCACCAATAACAGAATTGCCTAAGAAACCATCATGGGCTTTGGAAGAATAGCCAAAAAATACTGAATTATTTACTTCACCTCCAACTTTACAATAAGGTCCTAAAGTAGTTGCACCATAAATTTTAGATCCCATTTTAAGCACAGAACTTTCTCCCATTGAAAACGGACCTCTAATAATAGAACCCTCCATGACCTCAGCATTTCTGCCTATATATATAGGACCGCTTTCGGCATTCAATATACTACAAGAAATTTTAGCTCCTTTTTCAATAAAAATATCTTTTCCTAAACCAGTATTATTTTTAGACAAAGATTGAGATTCCCTTCCTTTAGTCAACAAAGAAAAATCTCTTTTTATCTCTCTATCATTATCCTTAAAAATATCCCAGAGATTTTTTACTGAATCCACTTCAATATGAGTCGTAATCTTATTCAATTTATCAAAATCAAAAACAGCAGATCTAAAGGCAATAATATTCCCTTCTTTTTCTAAAATTTCTCCAACCCTTAAACTTTCTAATTCAGTAATTAATTTTTTAGTTGGCAATACTTTTGCCGACACCCAAAGATTATCTTTTGTTTGTTTTATAGGAAATTTAACAGTTAAATAATCTTCTGTTTTTATAGAAACTGATTTATAGTATTTTTCCCATTTTTCTTTAATGGTTAAAATTCCTATCCTAAATTCAGCCATAGGACGCGTAAACGAAAGGGGATAATAGTTTTCCCGATTGTTATCAAAAAGAATTAAATTCATAAGACAAAGTTAAAAAAAAAGCCCACACAAATGTGCGGACTTTTTAGTATAGCTTAAAATTCGATTATTTTTCGAATTTCTTGTATTTGTTTTTAAATTTATCAATTCTACCAGCCGTATCAATTAACTTTGCTTTACCTGTATAAAAAGGATGAGAAGCAGAAGATATCTCCATTTTTACTAATGGATATTCGTTTCCATCTTCCCACTTAATAGTATCTTCAGTTTCAACACATGATTTTGTTAAAATAGCGAAATCAGATGACATATCTTTAAATATGCAAAATCTGTAATTATCTGGGTGTATTTCTTTTCTCATAATTGTATCTTCTTAAATTAGGGCTGCAAAAATAAAAAAGTTTTATTTAATCAGCAATACTAATTAATAAATATTATAAATTTAAATCTTCTAACAAGACATTTGTTGCTTTCACACCTTCTGCTGATACTTGTAACTGACTTAATTCTGGATCATCCAATTTAATTTCAACTATTTTTTCAATTCCGTTTTTACCTAAGATGACCGGCACACCAATGCATAAATCATTCAAACCAAATTCTCCTTCTAACAACACTGAACATGGAAACATTTTTTGTTGATCACAAGCAATTGATTGCACCAAACTACTTACAGCAGCACCTGGAGCGTACCAAGCTGAAGTCCCTAACATTCCTGTTAAAGTCGCTCCACCTATTTTAGTATCTTCTAATATTTTTTGCAATCTTTCAGCAGGCAAAAACTCTGAAACTCTCACTGAATTTCTAGTTGCCAAACGAGTTAAAGGCACCATTCCTTTATCAGAATGCCCACCAATTACCATACCTTCAATGTCAGAACTTGTACATTCCATAGCTTCAGCTAATCTATATTTGAATCGTGCAGAATCCAAAGCACCTCCCATACCAATAATTCTGTTTTTTGGCAAACCAGTTACTTTATGTGCTAAGTAAGTCATAGTATCCATAGGATTACTTACAATAATTAAAATAACATCAGAAGAATGTTTAATCAATTGCTTTGATACAGATTTCACAATACCTGCATTAATTCCAATTAGCTCCTCTCTTGTCATCCCTGGTTTTCTTGGAATTCCTGAGGTAATAACTGCAATATTACTCCCTGCAGTTTTAGCATAATCGTTTGTTGATCCTGTAATTTTAGTATCAAAACCATTCAATGATGCCGTTTGCATTAAATCCATAGCCTTCCCTTCAGCAAAGTTTTCTTTAACATCAACTAACACTACCTCTGAAGCAAAGTTTTTAATTGCGATATATTCCGCACAACTTGCTCCTACTGCTCCTGCTCCTACTACTGTAACTTTCATTATTTTATTTTTTATTATTGTTTTGCTATCTTTTTCTATGCGTCAATATTAGCGTACTTAGCATTTGCCTCAATAAACGTTCTCCTTGGCGGAACTTCATCCCCCATCAACATAGAAAATACTCTATCAGCTTCTGCTGCATTATCAATAGTTACTTGCTTAAGCGTTCTAAATTCAGGATTTAAAGTAGTATCCCAAAGCTGTGAGGCATTCATTTCACCTAAACCTTTATATCTTTGAATTATTACATTAACATCTTTACCTCCTTTCATCTCATTAATCATCAATTCTCTTTGATCCTCATCCCAGCAATATCTATGGGTCTTTCCTTTTTTTAATAGATATAAAGGAGGAGTTGCAATATAAACATATCCTTGCTCAATAAGTGGCTTTAAAAATCGAAAAAAGAAAGTCAATAATAAAGTTGCTATATGAGAACCGTCAATATCCGCATCCGTCATAACTACTACTTTATGGTATCTTAATTTCTCTAGGTTTAATTCCCTTTCATCATCCTCAGTACCAATAGACACCCCAAGCGCCTTAAACATACTCTTAATTTCCTCATTTTCAAAAACCTTATGCTGCATGGCTTTCTCTACATTTAAGATTTTACCTCTTAACGGAAGAATTGCTTGAAAATGTCTATCTCTACCCTGCTTTGCCGTACCCCCTGCCGAATCTCCCTCAACTAAGAATATCTCACATTTAGCAGGATCTTTTTCTGAACAATCAGAAAGTTTACCAGGCAACCCTGAACCTGTAAGCACACTCTTTCTCTGCACCATTTCTCTTGCCTTAGTTGCAGCATTTCTGGCTGTTGCAGCTAAAATTACTTTCTGTACAATTCTTTTCGCTTGTTCGGGGTTTTCCTCTAAATAAAAAGTAAGCATATCACTAACCGATTGTGAAACTGCTGTAGTTACTTCCTTATTTCCTAACTTAGTTTTAGTTTGTCCCTCAAACTGTGGTTCCATTACTTTTACTGAAATAATAGCTGTCAGGCCCTCTCTAAAATCGTCACCAGAGATTTCAAATTTAATTTTTTTAAGTAATCCTGATTCGTCTGCATATTTTTTAAGAGTACGTGTAAGACCTCTTTTAAATCCTGAAAGGTGAGTTCCCCCTTCAATTGTATTAATATTATTCACATAAGAATGAACATTTTCAGTGTAAGAGGTGTTATACACCATAGCTACTTCAACTGGAACACCATCTTTTTCACCATCAATATAAATTACATCATCTAATATAGCATCTCTTGTTGCATCCAAAAATTCAACAAATTCTTTTAATCCTCTTTCAGAATAAAATGCTTCTTTTACAGATTCACCTTCGTCATCTGTCCTTCTTTTATCAGTAATAGAAAGATGAATTCCCTTATTCAAAAAAGCTAATTCTCTTAAACGAGCGACTATAATATCAAAATGATAAACAGTATCTTCAAAAATTGAAGCATCTGGAAGAAAAGTAACGAAAGTTCCTGTTTTATCAGTTTTACCTACTTCACGAACATCATATTGTGGTACACCAATTTTATATTCTTGTTCAAAAACTTTTCCCTCTCTATGTACCTCAACTCTTAAATCGGAAGAAAGTGCATTCACACAAGAAACCCCAACACCATGCAGTCCACCAGAAACTTTGTAAGAACCTTTATCGAACTTACCCCCTGCATGCAGAACCGTCATTACTACTTCTAAAGCAGAACGACCTTCTTTTTCGTGCATTCCAGTAGGAATTCCTCTTCCATTATCAGTTACCGTAATAGAATTGTTTTCATTAATAAAGCAATCGATATGAGAACAATGCCCTGCTAAAGCTTCATCAATTGAATTATCTACTACTTCATAAACCAAATGATGCAATCATTTCATTCCAATATCACCAATATACATGGCCGGTCTTTTCCTAACAGCCTCTAAGCCTTCAAGCACATGGATATTATCCGCACTATAGTCTTGATTTTTATTTTCTTCACTCATAAAATTGAATTGTTTTTTTCTTTTTTTTAATCACACAAATATACACTTATTGAATTAGTTAAAGCACCGAAAAAAGCATGAAAATTAAAAGGATTTTATCAACAAATGTTGATAAAATTAGAAGGAATAATTCAGCCCAAAAAGCCCATTAAAACCAACTTCAAGATAACCTCTCCATATATCTTTTTTGGAGTTTGTGAGGTTGTTCAACTGCACATAAGCCGAAATATTTTGCGTGTAGTTGTAATATAAACCTAAGTTGGCATGGATCTGTGTAGGAAGTTCTATTGCATCCAAAACAGAGTCGTAAGGTAATGGAGGAAAAGGAGACTCTAATGCGACTCTCTTCCCTATATAACTTACTGATGGAATAACTTTTATTTTATTCCTTAAATTAACAGGAGTACTAACAGTACAAGTAAAATCAGGTTTATGATAAACTTCTTTATCCCATTTATAATAATCTGCATTTACATTCAAACTGATGATATTATTAACTTCTCTATCGTAATTCGCAGTAGCATGTAATTGTTTTACATTAATATAATTAACCTGAAAACGATTATAGTTGTCATTTGTAAGGCCAATAAAATGAGCAAAGTTTTGCACTATTCCGTAAGCAATACTACCTTCAAGCACTTCTCCCTTACCTAATACATTCCGCATCCCTACATACAATTCTTGGGCATCAGTAATTTCTAACTCTTGAAGAAAACTACTGTCTCTTAAAATAGATTGATTGGTTCCAAAAGAATGAATATAAGGATTCTCATCAGATAACGATTTAAGTGTATGCTTTTGCTCACTATAATCTAATCCTCCATAAATTAACAAAACATCTTTTACAAGCTCCTTAGTAGCCTTAATTTTTGGGAAAAAACCAATTGCAAAATCATGATCAATGTCAAAATCAAATCCTAAATCAAAATCAATACCAAATCTTTTAAAACTGGTAGTAGGTGAGAAACCAAGTATCTTGAGGTCAGTATTTTCAAGTTGTGAATCCAAATTATTATACCGCAAATAATTATCAAATCCAATCTCTAAATTACATGCAAAACTATTTATTGTTTTACTCAAATTAAAGCTTAAATGAATTTGATTTTCTGAACGCTCATTTAAATCTGAAATAAAAAAAGTCGTATTGCGAATCATTTTATCAGACGTTTTTTCTGTACTTATAGAAGAAATAGAAAATTTGGTGTAAGTAAAACGGTTATAATAAGGAT
>JABGVU010000029.1 GCA_018645865.1 Flavobacteriales bacterium | reverse complement strand
TTCACTTCAGATACTAAGCAGAGCTTAAGAGTTAGAATCTTAAATATAATAGGAGAAGAGTTAATAAATGATAACCTGCAACAGTTCATTGGAGAGTATGCTAAGCAGATTGATTTAACCAATAATGCTAAAGGAATCTATTTCTTAGAGATTGAAACTAATGATGGAATAATAAACAAAAAACTTATCCTTCAATAAACTAAAGTTATGAGAAAACTAATAATCTTAATAATCTCAATACTGACTTTCGCTTTTGCTATAGCTCAAGATGGTATAAGCTATCAAGGAGCGGCAACGGACGAAAATTCTTTAAATCAAGTGGAAAATGATATTGATGGAAAAATAATTTTTACTATTCAGGAATATATAAATTTATCAGAAACTGTAAAAGCCACCTCATACATTAAATTCAATGATTTTAGAAATTCAGATTTAGATACAAAGAGTCTTAGTCAGAATAGTTTTTATAATAGTTCCTTATTTACAAAAAACAATCTTGCTGATGATTTTGTAAGTAATATTGCTAGTTTGCAAACACTAGAGAAAGAAGTTGATTACATAAATCTAAAAGAAGTAAAAAATGTACATACAAACAATCAACATATTTCAAATATAAGTAATTATAAAGATTTAAATTGCACAACAACACCAAAGCTTAATGAATCAGTTAATTTTATATTAATTACGAATATTGTATTATTACTTATCGTATTAAAGCTCTAAAAGAATAATTTATAAACCTGATTTATAGTTGTATTATTTAAGATTCTTTTATTATGAAGATGTATAAGTAAGTTTAGTTCGCATTTTATCTCAATAAACATGAAACGATTATTTCCGTTTATTATCTCTATTTTACCAATAGTATTTTCTTTTTCTACCTTTGATTCTGTTTTACATATTCGGTTTATATTCCTGTCAATAGCAGTAAGTATTGTCGCCCTATTATATCTATTTAAAAACAAGAAACTTGTTAATAATTACTTAAATCATTCGGCTTTATTAGTATACTTAATAATGATATTTTTCTATGTATTTTCAGCCTTTTATAATGGACCTGCAGCCTACTCTATATTTCTATGTTTAAAATTATCGCTATTTTATATATTCTCTATATTTATTATCAATCTAATAATCGAATATGGATATAAGCACTATTGTCAATCCGTTGTTATTTTTTCATTACTTATATCAACTATCTACTTCCTTCAAATTACTGATAACTATGATGTTATAGATTTTGTATTCTCTTCAACCATGGGAAATAAGAATTTATTAGGATCTGCGATTTTTCTTTCTCTCCCTTTTTTATTTTATACTATTATTATTGGAAATAAATTATGGAGAATAATAAGTTATGTAGCAATATTTATGGCAATAATAATTTTAGTATCTGTAAAAAGCATGGCTGTAATTATTGCATTAATCATTTCTGCACTTTCATTTTTAATTCTTTTCAAAAGAAATCAAATCAACAGATACATAATTAAAGCCATATATATATGTGCATTATTTTTTTTAGCAACATTCATTTCCTTCAACTTTTTTAATTATGATATTAAAATCAAAGATAAAATCTCTACGTTTATTAAGTATAGATCTTCCGCTAGATTAGTTTTGTATAAAAGCACCTTTAAATTAATTAAACATAATTTATTGCTAGGTGTTGGTCCTGGAAATTGGAAAATCAAATGCCCAGAATATGGAGTGTATTCTACTAAAGAACTTGATCATACTTATTATAATGGCTTGAATTTTGTTCAAAGACCACATAATGATTTTCTTTGGGTATTTGCTGAGGCAGGGGTTTTTGCAGGATTATGCTACATAATTCTATTTTTGATAATACTCAGGGAATCATACTTACTTTATAAAAGAAATGTTAAAAAAGAAAGGATATTTTATTTACTATTGTTTTCAACAATCTTAGGTTATAGCTTGATTAGTATGGTAGACTTTCCTTTGGAAAGGATTAGTCATAATATACTCTTCTTTTTAATAGTATCAATAATTATTTCAGGAACCATAAAGCAGAACAATAATTATAAAGATTATGCGTCTGTTTGGGTATTATATTTATTTTTATCAATTACATTGTTTGCTGTATATGTAGGATATGTGCGCTATAATGGTGAGATACATGCAACTAACGCCATCAGGTATAAGGTTAAAAACAATTGGCCTATGGTGATTAAAGAGATTAATAAAGCGTATGACATTCATTATTACGAGATAGACAACACATCAACCCCGCTTCTTTGGTATAGAGGATTAGCTTATTTTCAACAAAACCAAATAGAAAAAGCACTTGTAGATTTTAAACAAGCATACAAAGTAAATCCTAATCATATACATACGCTTAATAATATTGGAACTTGCTATGGAAATTTAGGTGAAATGGAGAAAGCAAAAGAATTCTATAATAAAGTATTAGCATTATATCCTACTAATAAGGAAAGTAGAATGAATTTAGCTATTATTTACTTTAATGAAAATCAATTTACTCAATCACTTGATATTATTTTGCAAAGTAGGATAGATCATTATAGACTTAGAATTGAGAATAAAGATGATTTTGATTTTTACCTTAAAACCATTTTTCAGAGTTATGCAGACAGTGTTTATAATTACTCTACAACAGAGGAACAAGTATCTTTATCATCTTTCATTAATGATTTTGAAAACGAAAAACGACAAGGACGTAATGTTGAAATACTACAAAAGGCATCTAAAATAAGAAAGAAAAATAAAATTAGTTATAAAAATGCTATTATGAATTTATACTAACTTATATTTATAGTAAAAGATTATGCTATTTTAAGAAAGAAACAAGCGGAAATCTTATAGGAAGACTTAAAGGCTCAGTAAGTGCCACTACTACACTCATTGTGATATTAAGACTAATTGGGAATAGTGAATAATAATTCTTAAGTTTACAGACTTTAAAACAATAGATTAACAAACAACTAAGATTATGAAAAAACTATATCAACAACAATTAATTAATGCAATAGTTTGGGTAGGTACCGCTATAGCTATTTCTATTAATCCTGAGCAATGGATGATACCAATGGTAATAGGCTATTTTGCTACTGCATCATCTTTGAAATCATTAAAGGATAAACAATAGATTAACAAACAAATGAAGAAACTACTACTTATATTACTCATTCCATTTTCCTTATTCTCTCAGAGTACATTGATGTTTTCTGAGTATGGAGAAGGTAGTTCTTTTAATAAATGGATTGAGATATATAATCCTACATTTATGAGTATCTCATTAGATGAATATAGATATAATTTTTGTTGGAATGGATGTGATAGTTTGGAGTGGGAATTTTCTATTCCTTTTGATAGTGGAGTTGTTTTATTTCCTAATGAGACCTATCTATTGGTGCATCATAATGCAGATAGTATTCTTTTGAGTGTGGCAGATCAAACTACTAATATTTTAAGCAATGGTGATGATTTAGTAGGCTTGCTAAATACTTCATTTAATACAATAGTTGATATTATAGGTGTTTTGGATAGTGCTGATAATATATCCGCTTGGGAAGTAGATGGTATTGTTGATGCTACAAAAAACCATACAATGATAAGAAAACCTGATGTTTGTGGGGGTAATATTGGAGATTGGTCTCTATCAGATGGTTCTAATGGAAGTTCACAGTGGATAGTAGGCGTTATAGATGATTATAGCGATATTAACACTCATACTTCTAATTGTGTAAATATAACTGCATTTGAGGGATTAAAATCTCTTAAAAAGTCTTTGGTTGAGGTTAGAGATGTAGTAGGTAGAAAAAATAAAATTAATAATAACCAACCTCTATTTTACATCTATGATGATGGAACAGTAGAAAAAAGACTAGCTATAGAATAAACTAAAATAGATTAACAAACAATTAATATTATGCAAAAAATACTTTTACTTTTATTGTGTTTTCCTTTATTTGTTGTTGGACAGATAAATGTAGGAAATAACCAAACTATATGTTTAAATGATACAGCAGAGGTAATAGCATTATTGCAAGGCGGGAGCCAAGGTGCTGGCATAGATACTGTTATTGCAGGAGCCCATGTATCAGATTTTACCTCTACTTTTACCAGGGGCTGGTATTTCCAAGCTCAATCTTCTTTTACTATTTCTAGTATAATGTCATCAGAGGACAATACAGCAGGAATTTCTGCCACTAACCAATCGGTAGAGATTGTTGATTTTGGAACAAATCCTCCTCTATTATTTCCTGCTACTACTGGCTCACACACAGTTCTATTCTCAGCTATTGATACGATTGCTGGATGGCTTAATTGTAATATTAATATTGTTTCTGGTAATTATTATGGAATTATAGGAGCAAAACATGCGTCAGCTAATACGACCATGTATAACTCATATGGACCTACAGGTCCTCAAGTCTTTATGATTGACGGGAATCCTACTACTGCTACTAGATTACTCTTACAGAGCTCACTCGCTTTAGGCTCACCTATATCAGGAAGCTATATGGAAGAAACTAATAGCTCAATAGGTCGTATTAATATTATCATTGGTGGTGGTGTAAATTGGTTTGATGTAAGTTCTGGGCAGATGATAGGGTCTGGAGATACATTGAATTATTCTCCAGCTTCATCAACTTATATCCTTGCCGAGATTATTGACACATCAGGTCAACTTTGGGTTGACTCAATGTATCTAGAAATACTAAATACTAATATAACTTCAACAGGATTTTCACTGTGTAATGGACCTTTGATATTAACTGCTCAAGGTGGATTTTCCTCTTATGTTTGGAATGGACCGTCAACATCACAAATTTTAACTGTAAATACTCCTGGAACTTATTATGTTGATTATATTACCTCTAATGGAATGACATGTCAATCAGCT
>JABGVU010000019.1 GCA_018645865.1 Flavobacteriales bacterium | reverse complement strand
GTTCCTTTAATCATTTCAGGTACTGCAATATTTTTCTTCATGGCAAAAGTTGGCTTAGCTGCAACTCACACAGGAATTGTATTATCACATATAATCCTAGGAACCCCATTTGTAGTAATTACAGTTACTGCAACATTAACTGGTTTTGATCATAGCGTAACACGTGCTGCAGCAAGCTTAGGAAGTAACCCAGTAAATACATTTATGAAAATAACATTACCTTTAATCATGCCGGGGGTTATTTCTGGTGCATTATTTGCTTTTGTAACTTCATTTGATGAAGTTGTCGTTGTGTTATTTTTAGCTGGACTTGAAAATACCACTATCCCAATTCAAATGTGGGTAGGGTTAAGAGAACAGTTAAGTCCTACCATTATGGCTGTTGCAACATGTTTAATTATAATGTCGACTTTAATTTTAGTTAGTGCGGAATTATTGAGAAGAAGATCTGAGAGACTTAGAGGAATTAATAGATAATAACAATTAATTGATATTTTCTATAATTGTGGCAATACCCATACCATAACCAATACATTGCGTAGCAAGAGCATATTTTTTATTTTCCCTAATTAGCAAATCTGCTGCTTTACCAGTAATTCTTGCTCCAGTTGCACCAAGAGGATGTCCCAAAGATATAGCACCTCCATCTAGGTTAACTTTTTTTAGATCTATTTCTAAATCTTTAATACAAGCTAAAGATTGTGAAGCAAACGCTTCATTAAGTTCTACAATATCTATATCATTAATAGATAAGTCTGCTCTTTTTAATGCTTTTTGAGATGCTCCTATTGGGCCTAATCCCATATAATTTGGATCACATCCTTCAACAGCGGTGGAAACAATTCTTCCTAAAATTTTCAAATTATTATCTTTTGCATACTGCTCTTCACAAACTAAAGTTGTAGCCGCACCATCTGTTAATGGCGAAGAAGTAGCGGCAGTAACTGTTCCATTTTTATCAAATATAACTTTTAATCCATCTAGTATTTCATGATTAGAATTAGGTCTAATTCCTCCATCTTTTGAACAATTGTTTATAATTGTGATTTCTTTATCAAACTTTCCATTAGATTGAGCTTCATCAGCTTTTTGATGACTCGAAATTGCAAATTCTTGTTGAGCTCTTCTATCAATGTTATATTTTTTAGCAACATTTTCGGCCGTATTACCCATAGTAAAATAAAGATGTGGGTTCTCAGTACTAGACTTTGGATAAGGTAATGGATTAAAGCCACTTGTAACTCTACTCATACTTTCAACTCCTCCACAAATGAATGCTTTTCCTGCACCCATTGAAATTTTTCCAGCCGCAATGTGAATAGCTTCCATTGAAGATCCACACCATCTATTAATAGTGGTTCCAGCAGTTTTAACATTCATATCGCTTAAAAAAGTTACAATTTTACCAATATTAAAACCTTGTTCACCCTCAGGGAATGCGCATCCAATAATTACATCTTCTATATCAGTTTTATTAATCTTTGATTTTGAAATAAGATTTTTGATTACTTCTGAAAGTAATTCATCAGGTTTAACATTAATTAGCTCACCTTTTTTAGCAATTGTAAATGGAGATCTAGAGTATCCTGCTATAACTGATTTAAACATTTGTAATTAATATATATATTTATTTCACAATTGGTAGAGAGATTATAATAGCAATTGTCTTTAATCTATTTTCTTATAATGTTCAATTTATGAAAATCAAAAAAGTAGTAGTGATTGGATCTGGAACAATGGGAAGTGGTATAGCTGCTCATTTATGCAATGCAAATGTACCTGTTACATTATTAGACCTTACAACTGAAATTTCTGAGAGGGCGAGAGATAGAATATTTAGATCAAAACCTCCGTTATTATTAGATAAATCGCAAATCGAAAATATTAAAGTAGGAAATATTAATGACAATTTTGAAGTTGTTAAAGAGGCCGACTGGATAGTTGAAGCGGTAGTTGAGAGAATTGATATCAAACATAATATTTATGAAAAGATATTTAAAGATAGAAAAGCAGGAGCAATTGTTTCATCAAACACGTCATCTATTCCAATTAAAGTTTTGTCTAAAAAATTAACAGCAGAGGAAAAAAAGGATTTCTGTATTACTCACTTTTT
>JABGVU010000044.1 GCA_018645865.1 Flavobacteriales bacterium | reverse complement strand
TTTAAAAACTGTATTATTATCTCAAGATAATTTAACAACCATAGGTTATGGGGCTTTTTCTGGATGTGAAGATTTAATAGATATTACATTACCAACAAATTCTAATTATACAAGCATTGAAGAGAGGACATTTCAGACTTGTACAAGTTTATTAACAATTAATATACCTACAAATATAACTTCTATTGGTTCTAACGCATTTTATGGATGTAACAAATTAAATATTGTAAATTTAAATGGTGGATTAACAAACATTGCTACCTCTGCCTTTGAGTATTGTGCTCTGACATTTATGAACTTTCCTCCTAGTATAACATCAATTGGAACAGCTGCTTTTATGAATAATAAGATAGACACAATTACGCTACCTATTTCCTTTGGAAACGCAGCGATCAATTATGTAGACGATAATTGGTTAAAAACTGTTTTTGGATATAGTGAAAATATGAAACTGGAATATTATTACATATTTGCTCCAATAGATCCAAATAGCACTACTTTAACACAAACCGATGTATTTACATCACTGAATAAATGGCAATTGGCGGATATTTTTACAGCATCTACATTTAATGCTTACATAGCAGATCATGTAACTATTATAGATGAATATGCTTTTCAAAATATTAAAAATCTATCAACTCTAAGTATATGTAGCGCAGTAAAAGAGATTAAAACAGGAGCATTTCAAAGTAGCGGTTTACAACATTTTTATGTAGGTACAAATTACGATGCTATGCCCAATAGTCAATTAACAACTATTGGTAATAATGTATTTAGTAACTGTAATAACATGACAAATATATTGATACCAGACAACGTAACAAACCTAGGCGACTCTGTATTTTATAACTCCACTAACTTAAGCGAGGTGACTTTTAATGCTAATACAAAAATTGAATCCATAGGATCATTTACATTTGCGTATTGTGTAAATTTAACAATACTAAGAATACCAAAATCAATAAAAACTATAGGTGATTATGCTTTTGCGTATTGTAATAATTTATTGGATATTGTATTACCTAATTCATTAAACCGTATCGGTAATAATGCTTTTACGGACTGTAATAATGTAACATCATTTGTAGTACCATATAACGTAACAGATATTTGTAATAACGCATTTGAGAATATAAATATTCCAAGCACTGCAAATGTGTTCATTTCATCCAAATTCAAAACCAATATAGATTCTATATTTTATACTCAAATATTTGAAGACAGTAATGCTTATAAGAGTGCTCTAAATAACTTTAATGACAACATTGATACCTTCAATAGATGGATCTGGGTAAAAAAAGGAATGACGAGTATAGCAAACAGTAATATGGGGTCGGCCAACCATACACTGGCTTCACAAGAGGGATATTTCACGCCACAAAATACAGCCTGGTGGAATTGGGCAGTACCGGAGCTTAATGCGGATTATTCACTAGCAAAACCATCAGCTATAGCATGGATCAATAATCGAGCCAGTGCTCAGCAAGGAAATGTTAATAATCTCAATATCAGCCAAGCAGATTGGTTTATATCCCAATCCTACCGACCATTATTAAATGCAAAAATGATATTAAGCAATATGCCCACACAGAACCAAGGATTTAATAGTAAAATATTTAATTACCATTATGTTTTTACAAGTGCAGATGTATCCTCAACTGGTACATTGACCTCTGATGATGTTAGTAAAGTAATTGGGGCTATTAACAGTAATTTTACTGTCGATATTGGCGATGGTATTACAAGTATAGCTGCAAGCGCATTTGATGGTTATAATAATAAAATGTCAGGTTTAACCATTAGCAGCAAAACAATAACTAGCATAGGAGCAAACGCATTTAATGGTTGTAGTCTATTGTATGGAGCTCTTTATATACCAGCATCCGTAAGAGAAGTAGGCGATAGCGCATTTGATGGTTGTACTAATATAAATAATATTATTATAGAAGAGGGTAAGCTCAATAATATAGGTACAAGTGCGTTTAGTGGGACTGGTATACTGTCAATATATATACCAAAATCAGTAACTTCCTTGGGTGATAATTCATTTAGTAAATGTCAAAAAATGAAAACAGTTATATTACCATTGAATGTATCTGGAAATGTTCCTAAGCATTCTTCTCTTGATAAATCTAACTTTTTTAGTACTGGAAATACTTCTACTATTACTTATCAAACTTTTACAATGATAAACCCTATATTGTCTAATGGTAACTATATCATAACAAAACAGGTAGTACAAGATGCTATAGGAAGTGTAGAATATCAAGATACAACTTTTAATTTACTTATTACTCATACTGATCCTTCAGCAAACACTGCTGATATTCAAATAGAGACTGGAGCTTTTCAAAACATGACGAACTTATATAGATTAACAATGAACAATGTATCAGAAATAGGAGCATATGCTTTTAGCGGTTGCTCTAAATTACAAATGGTCACTATAGATAATAGTATACAAACTATAGGTCGAAATGCTTTTACATCGACTAATTTACTAACAGTAAAAATTCCATCACGTATGTACAATGTATGTAATAGTGGTTACTTTACTAGTACGCAACCGAAACTAGGAGGACAACCAATGTATGTATTTTATTGCATCTTTACAACAAATCAACCAAGTGGTATTCTTACAAATACAGAAGTATATGAACAAGTTGGTGTAGATAGCAGTTCTCCTGTGGGAATCTCAATTACATTTGATAATACAGTTCAGATACTAAATAATAATCTGTTTGATGGAGCTAAATATATTAGTAATATAAATATACCTGACAATATAGAATATATAGGTGATTATGCTTTTGCTAATTGTACTAATTTAATTACATTAATATGTAGTAATACCAATCCTCAATTATCACAAATAGGAATAGATGCGTTTAATGGCTGTACTGATTTGTCAATGGTTCATCTACCCAATTCTTTATTGGATATAGGAAAAGGTGCATTTTTAGGTTGTACTAGTTTATGGACTGTAAGGTTACCAAGAATATTTGATTTTGATTTAATGACTCGAAGTAGTAATTATTTTGAAGCATTGCGAACAAACGAAGGAGCAAATTGGAAATCCGACGACCCTAACAACGCAACCGGAACTTTTTTTACATTTGATTTTAGTACAATGGGCGCAGTCGGAAAATATTATTCTTATTCATATCAAAAAAGTCTTTACATATACAACGAGAAGGTGCAGCAGGAGGAAAAAATTGAGGCCCATGAAAAGGTAATGCATTTCTGGGATGAAGTAGCTACGATTGGTATAGAGGTAGTAGTATGCGCAGCGGTTATAGTATTGACAGGAGGAGTAGCATCGGCGCTTGCTGGAGAAACAGCACTGGGAGAGGGGGCCGCCGCTGCTGAAGCCGGAGGGGGTGCCGCAAGCATGACCCTAGGAGGATTAGCAGTAGCCGCTACTCTATCGACAGGTGAAAGAGATGCCAAAGCTGAGATCAAAGCTGAGAGTGAAAAATTAATTGATGGCGGATTATTTACAGGTAATCTTTTAAGTGCGGCTTCAAATACAATCATGATGGACTCACTAAAGAATAGAACAGCAACTTATGGTTCAATGATAGGAATATACACTATACCAACAACATATTTAAATAATTATTATGTAGTACATACAGATGGATCATGGAAAATAACAACAACACTAACAGTTAGCAACAGTAGTATAGACTCAGATACTATGATAAATGATTATAGACAAGCTATTGAAAGTTTCGTTAAGGAGACCGAACACATTGATATACCTGCAAAAGACATTATTATTAGAGCACATCATACAGCAAATAATACATCAGACCATATATACACATTAACAGCAACTATACCAACTGATTATGATAAAGTAACTGATCAACATAAATCAAATGTTGAGAAGATTATAAAAAAACAATTGGTCTCCAAACATCTAGATAATGATGCGATATCATTTTTTATCTCGGATATTTGCTTTCCTAAAAATACTCCTATTAAAACAGATCAGGGGATTGTATATATCGAACACATTGATACGCATAAACATACAATAAACAATAAAGCTATAGTGTCAGTAACGAAAACCACATCAAATGATAGTTATTTAGTTGGATTCAAAAAGAATTCCCTAGGTGAAAATTATCCATCAAAAGATACAGTAATGAGTAAGGAGCATAAGCTCATGTATAATGGTAAGATGTATGAAGCTAAAAAGTTCTTGAATAAAAACACCGGTGTATTTAAGGTTAAGTATAACGGAGAGATATTATATAATATATTATTAGATGAGCATTCGACTATCAATGTCAATAACTTA
>JABGVU010000066.1 GCA_018645865.1 Flavobacteriales bacterium | reverse complement strand
TAAAGATAATTTGCGTAAAGACTCATCAAATTAAGTAATAAACTAGAACCACAACTAGAACTTTTTGAGATAAATCAGATGGTTAATTCTCGAGTCTTTTGATAACATTTAATAATGAAAAAACTTCTTTTAACAATTTTGGTAAGTCTAATGTGGTCCAGTATTAGTATTGCTGAAACAAAAAATTATCCTAATGGAGATGAATATATTGGAGAATTAAAAAATGGTAAACGTGATGGCCAAGGTAAATTAATCTACTCCCCTTGGAAACAGTATGTTGGAGAGTGGAAAGATGACAAAAGACACGGTCAAGGTACCTTAGTAGATGATGGAACGACTTACATTGGTGGCTGGAAAGACGATAAGAAAAGTGGCCTTGGTTTGATTACATATGAGAGCGGTTTAAAATATAATGGAATGTGGAATGAAGATAAAGAAAATGGCAAAGGAACGCTAACACTTCCTAATGGAAAAAGTATTGATGGTGAGCTTGTAAACAGTAAAGGAGTTTTCAAAGGAGGAGATCCACTTGTATATGAAAACGGACATATTTTTTTTGGAAAATACAAAGATGATAAAAAACATGGCCAAGGCACTTTAATATTATCTGGTGGAAGAAAATATTTCGGAACATGGGAAAATGGAAAGCTAATTGGAATTGACCCTACAGAAACAGTGTGGTTAGGCAGCGGAATAGAAAATATTACTACTGCTATAGCAAATGATAAAAAGTTAAAAAATACAGAAGGTGCACTAGTTAGTAACGTATCAAGAAATAGCCCCGCAGATAAAGCAGGTCTTCTTACTGGAGATGTTATTTTAAAGTTTGATGGAAAAAAAATAGTTAAACAGGAAGACTTAAGAAAAATAATCTCAAACTCACAACCAAATAAAACAGTAGAAATAGAGATTTGGAGAGGTGAAAAACAAATGACTGGAAAAATCACTTTAGCTATATTAGAATCTTTAGGAAGTCCATACGCTAGCGTACTACTTCAAAAAGGACATGCACTTAGTAGAGTGGGTGATTTTGATGGTGCTATATTTTTTTATAAAAAAGCTTTAGAAGCTGATCCAGAATATTCTCCCGCACAAAGTTCTTTGGATGGTCTTCTTAAAGATAAAGCAATAACAAAGATTGTAAAATCACTTGACCCAGTTTGTCAAAATAACAGTGATGATTTTGATATAATTAAGTCTTGCCTTGAGAAACATTTTTTTTATAAAAAAGATCCAATACATCCTGGAATTTTAAATACTCTTTCAACTAGTTTAGCTGATAGTGGTGACATAATTATAGCTATCAATCTTACAAACGCTGTTGGGAGTAACCAATATTGCTGTGAAGAATTTACTACAGAATTAAATGATGGGAGAGCAAGTGTTAGAATTGATTATCCAGATGGAAAAGGTTTTTATATATATTCCTATCTTGGAGCCACAGATAATGGGGCTATGGTTATAAAGACTTGGTCAAATGGGGGTGGGAGTGGTGTATTTACTAATTTATTAATTGTTAAAGTTAAAAAAAGATTAGGTGCTAATTTTGACTTATTTAATTCTGAAGGTGTATTTTTCGATAAACAACAAGTAGTACTAGAGAAACTTTTATCTATTGCACTAGGTGATAGAACGGAAACGAATATTAGCATAAACGGTAATTCTGTTACAGTAAATGACAAATCAATTAATATTCCTTCTCACTAGAAAATGAAAAAACTTTTATTAACAATTTTGGTAAGTCTAATGTGGTCCAATATTAGTAATGCAGAAGTCATTTTTGATAAATGGAAAATTAATGCAAATGAAGCTGCTGTAAGAGTTGAAAAGTTAGGTGAAAGTGATCTTAGTGGTGCATTCACTTATGCTCTACTTAAAGAGAATAATAAATGCGATCTGATGACTATTTATTTTTCGAGCATGAGCAATGGGAAGTATGATCTTAAAGAATTATTAGGATTAAAAATACCAATTAAAATAAATGGAATGGGCCCAATTGAAGCAATGATTGCAAATACTAGACCTGCTTTCGATGCAAAGACAATTGCTACGTTAGATTTATCTAAAGAACAAATTGATAAGATGAAAAATCTTCAAAATGTAACAATTCAAATTGGTGATCCAAGACCAATTGATGGATATGACTTTGAAAGTGTTGCTGAGAAAATTAAAATTGATTTTGTTAAAGTTGATGAATTTGATCCATCTGAGTATTTTTCTAATCTTTCTGTTACTTGGGATCTAAGCAAAAATCGTGCTGCTGTTGATAAGGGTAGGAGTATGTGTGGCTCAAAAAAAGAAGCTGTTGAGAAAAAAAAATCAAACAATAAAAGTGGTAACGCCACAATAGAATATGAAAGTGGTAGCAAATATGTTGGAGTAATAAAAAATGGCAAACCCAACGGTTATGGTATTTTGACAGACCTTGACGGAACAAAGTATGTTGGACAATGGAAAGATGGGAAACAGCACGGTCAAGGTACATGGACATTTCCTGATGGCACCATATGGTCTGGAACATGGAAAGATAATTCATTAAATGGCCGTGGTTCTTTAACATACCCTAATGGTGAAAAGTATGTTGGAGAGCTAAAAAATAATAAATTTCATGGTCAAGGTACATATACATATAAAACTGGAGGGTCTTATGTTGGTAATTGGGAAGATAGTAAAAAGAATGGATTGGGTACTCTAATAAATGCAAAGGGTAGTAAATATGTTGGAAATTGGAAAGATGACAAAAGACACGGTAAAGGTACTTTTACTACTTCAGACGGCAGTAAACTTGTTGGGCTTTATGTGAATGGCAAAAATGAGGGTGAAACCAAATTCATAGGTAGTGACGGCACAACAGATGTGCTTGAATTTAAAAATGGTAAACTAGTAAATAAAACAGAGTCTAAGAAAGATAAGCTAGTAAATAAAACTGAGTCAAAAAAAGATAAAGATAATGAAAAAAACTCTACTTATCTAAAGTGTGAATATCCAAAGGATACTGTCGCAGACCAATTAAGTTTTAATCACGTTAAAATTCCAGATCTCAAAAATGTAAAAGATAAAGATTCATTTTATAACAGAGATATATTTTTTCAAGACTCAGATTTTGAGCAAAGTATGATATTTAAATCAACAACCACTTTAAGATATATTTCTGAAAATTATCTAATTTTTGAAGTTAACAATATTGATGAAAACCAATTTGTACTAAATCGTGTTTCTCTTTCAGCGTATGCATTGGGTGGATGGCAAAAACAAACTTTTCAGCATACTGAAAGTAAATCTTCAACAGATAAAAGAATTAAGTTAGTAGAAATGAATATTGAAAAATTGTTTAAACAACTTGAAAGAGGAAAATTTAAAGGAAGTTGTAATAAAATAGATAAACCTAAGGCTCAACTTTAATTAAATAAATGATCTTATTAAGATTCTCCTACTTAATTATAATTGCAAATTCTCTATTCTTTTTAATAGGTTTTATGAACAGCATTGGTGCTGTTGGTGCAATAGCAGGTGGGTTAATGGCTATCGGAAGTGATCCCGTTATTATTTTTTATGCAATAATAATTGGTGCTGGTTTAGTAGTTCATCAATCTAGGTTTTCAATTTTATATTTTATTCTAGCTGCAGTAGTTGGTGCAGCAGCTATGCATTATTTCCTAGGTACTACAAAATTAATTGTAGATATAATTAGAGTAGATGCTTTATTAATAATGCCTG
>JABGVU010000046.1 GCA_018645865.1 Flavobacteriales bacterium | reverse complement strand
TAGATTGGTTAGCGGTGCAAAAAGTGGTGCAAATTTTAGTTTGAAAGCTTATCGTAATCTGGTGAAATGTGTAGAGGTTGTAATCCTGCTACCCCGACACTTTTCATCCCTAAAATCGGCGATTTTAGGTAGTAACATACATTGTAAATCTTAAACTAATTAAAAATTACTTTGATTGTTTGGTGAAATAGTTATTTTAATTTCAATACTACAATATTTTCAACATGATGGGTTTGGGGGAACATATCAACTGGTTGAATATGGATTACTTTATATTTTTCATCCATTAAAGCTAAGTCTCTCGCTTGTGTGGCAGAGTTACAACTTATATAGACAATGCTTTTGGCGCCAATCTTTAGGATTTGTTTCACTACCTTTTTATGCATCCCGTCTCTTGGAGGGTCAGTAATTATCACATCAGGAGTTCCATTATTTGCAATAAACTCATCTGTGAAAATTTCTTTCATATCTCCAGTATAAAAGGTGCAATTTTTAATGTTATTGCGTTCTGCATTTTCGTAAGCCGCTTTTATGCCTTCCTCTACGGAATCAATGCATATAACCTTTTTTGCTGATGTGGCTACATATTGCGCAATAGTTCCTGTGCCTGTATATAAATCGTACACCAAATCATTTTCTGTGATCCCAGCTAATTCTTTTGTTTTTCGATACAATACTTTGGCTTGCTCTGAATTGGTTTGGAAAAAAGATTTTGCACCAATTTTAAAATGCAAACCATCCATTTCCTCCATAATATGATCCTTTCCGTTATAACAAATAACCTCTTGATCATATATAGTATCATTTCCTTTTTGGTTGATTACATATAATAAAGACGTAACTTCTGGGAAAGAAATTTTGATATGCTCCATCAGTAAATAAATATTCTTTTTATCATCTTCAAAAAACTGAACCAGCACCATCAAATCGTTTGTGGAAGAAGTACGGATAAATAAGTTTCGCAATAATCCTTTTTGATTTCTAAGGTCAAAATAGCTAAGATTATTTTCATCAGCAAATTGTTTTACTGACAAACGGATTGCATTAGAAGGCTCTTTTTGTAAATGACAATTATTAAGGTTAATGACTTTGTCAAACATTCCAGGAACATGAAATCCTAAAGCATCTTTATCTTCAATTTCTGCTTCCGACTGCACTTCTTCTGAGGTAATCCATCTTTTATTGGAGAAAGTAAACTCCATTTTATTTCTGTACAAATATTCGTTTTCACTTCCTAAAATTTCTTCATGTTGCGGTAATTCAATTCCTCCAATCCTTTTTAAATTATTTAGGACCTCATTTTGTTTGAAAGCTAACTGGGATTCATATTTCATATTTTGCCATTTACAACCACCACAAGTGCCAAAATGTTCACATTTAGGCTGCGTTCTTCTATCGGAATAAGTATGGATTTTCTCAATTCTGGCTTCCCAAAATTTCTTACGTCTTTTAAAAACCGTAATATCGCAAATGTCTCCAGGAACGCCACCTTGCACAAAAATGGCTCTACCATCATGTTTGGCTACCGATTTTCCTTTGCTGGCAGTATCAATTATCTCAATATTTTCTATTAAAATTGGCTCTCTTCTTTTTTGTCTTCCCATTCGGCAAAAATATAGTTTTACTAATTAATTCTACTATATTTGTAGTCCCTAAAATTAAAGAAATGAAAACATCAGTAGAATATATAGCTTTAGAAGATAAGCATGGAGCACACAATTACCATCCATTGCCAGTTGTTTTGGCAAAAGGAGAAGGTGTTTTTGTATGGGATGTAGAAGGGAAAAAATATTATGATTTTTTATCTTCATATTCTGCTGTAAATCAGGGACATTGTCATCCAAAAATTGTAAACGCTTTAAAGGAACAAGCAGATATTTTAACCCTTACTTCTCGTGCGTTTTATAACGATACTTTAGGTGATTACGAAAAGTATATTACGGATTATTTTGGTTTTGATAAAGTACTGCCAATGAATACAGGAGCTGAAGCAGTAGAAACGGCACTTAAACTCTGTAGAAAATGGGCCTACCAGAAGAAAGGATTAACTCCTGATTCAGCAAAAATTATTGTTTGTGATGGAAATTTCCATGGAAGAACAACTACTATTATTTCTTTTAGTAACGATTCAGATGCAAGAGCAGAATTCGGGCCTTACACTCCAGGTTTTATTAATATTTCTTATAATGATTTGGATGCTTTAGAGGAAGCTTTAAAAGATGAAACAATTGCAGGCTTTATGCTAGAACCAATTCAAGGGGAAGCAGGTGTCTTTGTGCCTGATGAAGGGTATTTGAAATCAGCTTATGAATTATGTAAACAGGCCAATGTATTGTTTATTGCTGATGAGGTGCAAACAGGAATTGCACGTACCGGAAAATTATTAGCAGTTGATCATGAGGATGTAAAGCCAGATATTCTAATTTTAGGAAAAGCAATTTCAGGAGGAGTATTTCCAGTTTCGGCAGTATTGGCGGATGATGACATAATGATGTGTATCCGACCAGGAGAACACGGTTCTACTTTTGGAGGAAACCCATTAGCCAACAAAGTTGCCATTGCAGCATTGGAGGTAGTGAAAGATGAAAATCTATCCGAAAATGCTGAGCGTTTAGGGATAACTTTAAGAGGAGAATTAGCTAATTTTGAAAATGATATGATTACTTTAGTAAGAGGGAAAGGACTTCTTAATGCCATTGTGATAAAGCCTAAAGAAGGAAAAGAAGCATGGGATGTCTGTTTAAAATTAAGAGATAACGGTTTGTTAGCAAAACCAACTCATGGAGATATCATTCGATTTGCACCTCCTTTGGTAATTACAGAAGAACAATTAATGGAATGTATTTCTATTATTAAAAAGACGATACTTTCTTTTTAGATTTGAAGTGAAACTTCAGATTTCCTACAGATTTCAAACTTATTTTTGCATAAATTTTTGAAGTGAAAAACTTTGTAATTATATTTTTTATGCTTTTGACTTATTTTTCTTTCTCACAGAATCAAAAGGATACTGTTATTTTTGATAGAAATTTACAAGAAGTAACTATCACTGCTACAAAAACATCCAAATTCATAAACGAATTACCTATCCCTGTTACAATAATATTAGAAAAAGAAGTTCAAGAATTTAGTGCAAGTAAATTATATGATGTAATTACTAAACAAACAGGTATTGTAAGTGTTACTACAAAAACAGGGACTGAAGGGCTTCAAATGCAAGGTTTAGATGCCTCATATACCACCATACTTATTGATGGTTTTCCAGTTATTGGAAGGTTATTTGGAGCCTTAGATTTAAATAGGATTTCTGTATCCGATATAGAGAAGATAGAAGTTATTAAAGGCCCGTTTTCAAGCCTATATGGTTCCAATGCTTTAGGGGGCGTCATCAATCTTATTAGTAAGAAGCAGATTGATGATGGCCCAATAATCAACACCTCATTAAAACATGCTTCTCATAATACAACTCACTCTAGTTTAATTTACAAATACAAAGAAGGCTCTTTTCAGATTTCTAATTCTATTGATTATTACAATACAGATGGCTATGATTTAATAGATTCTGATGTGCTTAGTACTGTTAACCCTTATTCTAATTACACATTTCGCTCTAATTTAAAATATGCATTATCTGATAAACTTTTATTAAATACTAATGGGCATTATTATAAGCAAGAACAAATAAATATTACTACTGATTCAAGTGTTTTATTAAAAGGTGAAAGCAATATTAAGGAATGGAGTTTTGGAACTTCTGCAAAATATTTGATGAATTCTAACTTCAATCAGCAGCTAGAAATTTACAAAACTAATTATAGAGCTGATGAGTTTTTAAATACTGAGGATGGAGTGTTATATGAAGATAATTATTTTGACCATACATTACTGCAAACTGAGATGAAATCATATTTCACTTACAAAGGATTAAATAGTATAGTAGGATTTGGGATAACAAAAGAAGAGTTATTCAGAAGAGATTTTTCAAATAATCCAGAGCAAGATTTAAAGTTTATTTACGGACAATTGGATGCAACTGCTTTTAATAAAGTGAATATTATATTGGGCAGTAGGTATGATAATTACACTAATTATACGCCAGTTGTTTCTAATAAATTAGCATTAGGATTTCCTCTTACAAATAAAATTCAAATCAATGGTTCAGTAGGTACAGGCTTTAAAACTCCTGATTTTAGACAACAGTATTTTGATTTTACTAACTCCACTATTGGCTATATAGTACTTGGTAGAGATGTAGCTGTTGATAGGCTAGGGGATATGCAGAATGTACAGGAGATAGTTCCGTTTTCAGAATTAAGATCTCCTTTAAGATCTGAAACCTCACTAAATATTAATATTGGGCTAAGATATAACCCATCAGATAATTTTTCTTTTGATTTTAACTTCTTTAATAATAAAGTGAATGATTTGATTGAATGGAAGTTAGTAGCTACAGGAAAAAATAATATAAATATTTACAGTTATTTTAATGTAAATCAAGTTGAGACCAAAGGGTTAGAATTTAACACAACATATAAGAAAAAAAATACTTGGGAAATCAAATTTGGCTATCAGTTACTGTATGCATACGATACAGAAATTGTAAGAAATATTAAAAATGAGACTTCATACTTTGCTCGTGATGCAGAAACATTAACAAGTGTTAACCTTAATAAAGATGACTACTTTGGACTGTTTAATAGATCCAGGCATATGGGCACTGCTAAACTAAATTATCACCTAAATGATAAAACAGATTTGAATGCCATGCTTACTTACAGAAGTAAATATGCGCTTTCAGATTCTAACGGTAATGACATTCTAGATGCTTATGATAAATTTATAGATGGCTATAGTTTATGTGATATAGGTATTACTTACCAAATAAGTGCTTTAAAATCTTGTCAAATAGGAGTAAAGAATATGTTTGGGTTTACAAACCCTGAGTATATAAGTAATATAGCAGGTAGGTTGTATTACATGAACTTTAAAATCAATTTTAAATAAAATCAATTAATAACCAAACCAAAAATGAAACCAAAAATGAAAACAATTTTATCAGTATGCATGCTAACAGTTCTACTTTATGCATGTACAAAAAGTGACAGCCGGGTACCTTTAGACTGCATGGGTATTGAAAATGGCACAGCTATTAGTGATGACTGTAGAGACTGTCATAAATGGACTGTCTATAATCATGTTACACATGCTGTAAGAGAAGTAAATGATACTACTAATGAGGTTTTAGGCGATAATGAAATGTTTGCTAGCCCTAATAACCCTATGAATCCTGTATGGAATACTAATTGCACAGATTGTGATGGTGTTTTGAATGGAGTAGCAGTTGTTGATTCTTGTGGTGATTGTCAAGGAGCATTTCTTTATAATTTCACTACTCATAATCCAATGGATATTGTAATGCTAGGAGGGGATACAAGTGGAGCTGCAGCTACTGTTTCTGCAGCTACAGACTCAATAATTATTATACTTCCTGAGCATCCTATGAATTCATACTGGAACTCTGGCTGTAAATAAAAAGATGCAAAAATTAAGCCTTTTACTATCAATACTTATTTTGCTCTTTACTTCTTGTGAGAAAAGTATTAGGCAGAATAGAGTAGATGAGAATGTAATTAATTTTGTTGAGTTAAATGCAAGTCAATATACTGTTAATGTACTTGATTCCATAGTGACTGGTAAGTTTGAGAAGTTTAGTTTTTCAGAAGGAGATACAGTAACCCATGAGAATTGGGATGTAGCATTTAGTGGGACTACAATTATTGTTAATGGGGGTGATAGTTATAGCGTTAACCAGCCAGAAAGAACAGCTAATGCAGCTGTATATATTGCTACTGGAATTATGTCAGATATTCGAACTGTAGATTTAACTAAATTAGAACAGGATAATACATCAGGCCCTGCTATAATTGATGATTTAGGAATCTCAGAACAAGGCTGGGCATCTTATGATATGTCTTCACATATATTATCTCCTATTCCAGGAAAGATATTAGTTTTTAGGACACATGATAATAAATATGCAAAAATGGAGATTCTTTATTTTTATGATACTCCTAATCCAATAATTAGTGATGGAGATTATGGTGGCTTCTATACATTTAACTATGTATATCAATCAACAGGAGAAATTAATTTCTAAAAAAAGAAGTAACAATTAAGGACTTGCTTATTTTTGCAAGTCCTTAATTGGGTTATTAAAATATTCTAATGTCAATCAAAAATTTATTTAAATCAAAGTTTTTGAGTAAATACACTCAAATTTATAAGCAACATGGTTTCAAGGGAGTTGTTAAAGAGAGTGGATGGAAAATATTAATGTATTTCTTTTTATTTTACTTAATTAGAGATTCATTTCTGTACATAATTTTACCATATTTCCTCATGAAAGGAGTTTTCTCTTAACAGCTAAGGATTAATCTATTGTTATTTTAAAATAGAAAATTATATGAAAGCCAAATTAATATGGAGTTTTAGTGGAGAAGGAGCATTAAAAACTGCCGAACATCATCTTATCCATTTAAAGGAGTATTTCGTTAAAGAAAAAGTTGAGGTTATTGAGTTTGGAACAGAAGAACAAACTAAGTTTACTGCAATTGCTTTTATGATTGTAGCCAAAGTACTCGGTAAATGACTTACGACAAAGTTTAAAACCTCATAAAGGCTTTTTATTGGAATAATATAAAAACCATTTTCTTTCGTATTTTTACAGCATGTATTCGGCTATTCTTATTTCACATATTGTTATTAGTATTTTACTAATTTTACTAGCGATTTATATAGTAATACGTTCGTTTCTAGGGGTGTTTTTGAAAGTTAATTTTTCTATATTTCAAGATATAAAGTTGCCAATTTTAGCAGTCATATTTTTGTATTTGGAGCTTATTCTAGGCTTTCTGCTATATGCTATTTACATTAACAAACTGGAGGTTTTAATCACTCAGGCAAATGCTAATGCATATTTCTCGGCTCGTTTTTGGGCAGTGGAGCATGCTATACTCATGTTATTTGCAATTATATTTGGGCATTTGGGTTTAGTATATGCTAAGAATTTGGAGGATGTTGGGCAGAAGTTTAAAAAGAATCTCTTATATTTCGGTTTGTCATTTGTGCTTATCTTTATTTCAATAACTATGAATATGTTCAGGAATGCTTAAAAAATATAACATACTAGTAGTTGAGGATGAATCTGAATTAGCTAAATCAACTATTTCTTCTTTATCAGAAAATGGATTTTCACCTTTCCATGCTAAGGATTTAAAATCAGCAAGGAAGTTATTAAAACAAGAAAAATTTACTGCAGTACTTTTGGATTTAGGCTTGCCTGATGGAGATGGTATATCTTTGATAAAAGAAATAAAAAACACTAAAATTGAAATTGGCTTAATTATTCTTTCAGCCAAAGATGCTTTGGAAAAAAAAGTACAAGGCTTAGAACTAGGGGCGGATGATTATTTAACCAAACCCTTCTTTTTCTCAGAACTGAATGCTCGTTTAAAATCAGTTATAAGAAGACTGAATTTAGAGGAGAATCAGCAATTAACGATTAATGAAATCACTTTATTTCCTAAAGAAATGCGCACATTGATTCATGGTAAAATAGTTGAATTAACGGGTAAAGAATTTGGTTTGCTTTTATACTTTTTTTCTAATCCTAACAGAGTAATTTCCAAAACTACTTTGGGAGAGTTTATGTCATCAAGCTATGCTGATTATGGCTTTACTGATGATGTAGTTTATACACATATTAAAAATCTGAAAAAGAAAATTACAAATAGTGGCGGAGATGATTATATCAAAAATGTTTATGGTGTAGGTTATAAATTTACGGTAGCATGAAATTATTAACGAAAACTTCTCTTAATTTTATTTCGGCTTCAGTTATTTTCTTTCTTATTGGAAGTGTCGCTATGTATTTTTCAGTGCGTAACATAATAGCTGAGGATTTGCAAAATCGATTGTTACAACAGCAAAAGGATTTTTTTTATAATGCTGATCAAAATAAACTTACTGACCTATCGTCCAAATTAGTATTTATTCAAATCACAGATAAAGAAATAGTACATTCTTTTTCAGACACTGTCTTAATCGTAAATGATTCCTATATTCTTTACCGAAAACTGCAATTTTCTTATTTACAAGATGAACAATATTACCACGTAAGTATATTAAAAAGTCAAAACCAAAGTGATTCACTGATAAAAAAAATAGTAATTATGAATGTAGGTTTTGCTATGCTCTTTTTCCTAATTATGTTTTTTGTGAATAGGCATTCTATCAAAAGTGCGCTTAGTGTTTTTTATAGCACTATCTGTAAACTTGAAAATTTTGAACTTAGTAAATTACAAACATTAACCCTTGAAACTGCTGAGGTTCATGAGATAAAAAAACTGAATGAAGTATTTGAGAAAATGGCTACTCAAATTTATAATGATTTTGAAGCGCAGAAAGAATATACTGAAAATGTATCACATGAATTACAAACTCCTTTAGCAATTATAAGTTCCAAAGCAGATGAGCTAATGCAAGCTGATAATCTTTCCAAAGAACAGATGGAGCAATTGGCGCTACTTTTGGAAACGACCAACCGACTTTCAAAAATCAATCAGGCACTTATCTTCCTTACCAAAATTGACAATCGGTTTTATACTCAGGGTTCATCCTTTTCGTTAAATATTTTAGTTAAAGAAAAACTACAAATTTTTGATGCTGCAATTCAAGAAAAAAAGTTGAAGTTGGAATTGGATTTATTAGATAATACTCAAATTTACATGAATCCTTA
>JABGVU010000033.1 GCA_018645865.1 Flavobacteriales bacterium | reverse complement strand
TGTATATCCAGGTTGTACTGAAGAGTTGTGTGTGCCTTTATTAGAACAAGCAAGTGACTTAGTTTTTAATTTAGATTTCTACTGTGGCTATTCTCCAGAAAGAATTGTCCCAGGAGATAAGGTAAACACCTTAACCAGCATTAAAAAAGTAACATCAGGATCAACTCCTGAGATTGCTAATTTTGTTGACGATTTATACGGTTCAATTATTACTGCAGGTACTTTTAAGGCTGCGAGTATGAAAGTAGCAGAGGCTAGTAAGGCCATTGAAAATGCACAACGTGATGTTAATATTTCATTTGTAAATGAACTGGCTTTAATATTTGACAGAGTGGGTATCGATACTCAAGATGTTCTTGATGCTGCGGGAACTAAGTGGAATTTTCTTAAATACAAACCAGGGCTTGTTGGTGGACACTGTATCAGTGTAGATCCATATTATTTAGCATATAAAGCAGAAAATCTCGGCTATCATCCAGAAGTAATATTAAGTGGTAGACGTGTAAACGATAACATGAGCACTTTTGTGGCAAACAAGATGATCAAAATGCTTATTAAGGCCGGCAAACAAATAATGGGCTCCAAAATTTTAATACTAGGAATTACTTTTAAAGAAAACTGTCCAGATATACGTAACTCAAAAGTAGCAGATCTACACAAGGAATTAAAAGAGTTTGGTTTAGAAGTTGATGCCTACGATTATGAAGCAAACACTTCAGAAGTAAAAGAAGTGTATGGTATAGATCTTCTAGACGAGATTAAAGAAAAATATGATGGGATACTATTAACGGTATCTCACACTAAATTTTCAACGATAAATATTGAGTCTTTAAAGAAAGATTCTAAAAGTGTTGTTTATGATTTAAAAGGATTTCTTCCAAGAAATATAGTTGATGCAAGATTATAGAATATATGGAAAACATACAAATGGTTGATCTTAAAGGTCAATATAACAAGAGTTAAAGATCAGATTGATACCGCAGTGATTCAAACGATTGAATCAACAAGATTATAAATGGTCCAATCGTTAAAGAATTTGCTAAATCGTTAGAAAAATATTTAGATGTAAAGCATATAATTCCCTTATTGGGGCGGGAGCAGTAGTCACAAAGGAAGTTCCAGATTATGGATTAATGGTAGGCAATCCGTCAAAAAATATTGGATGGATGAGTGAGTTTGGAGAGCGCTTAAACTTTGATAGTACAGGTATAGCAATTTGTGATCATACAGGTTTAAAATATAGATTAACGAATAATTTAGTACATAAAATCGATGAATAAAAATTTCGCTTTAATTGGGGCTTCAGGATATATCGCTCATAGGCATTTACAAGCAATAAAAGATACCGATAATAATTTAGTAGCAGCACTCGATCGTTTTGATAGTGTTGGAATATTGGACAGTTATTTTCCCAATGCTGACTTTTTTGTTGAACCTGAAATTTTTGACAGGCATATTGAAAAGTTGAAATATGAAAAGAAGATACATTTAGACTACGTAAGTATATGTACACCAAACTATCTTCATGATTCACACATTAGAATGGCACTTCGAAGAGGCGCCGATGCTATCTGTGAAAAACCATTAGTTTTAAATCCTTGGAATCTCGATGCTCTTCAAAAGATGGAAATCGAGACGGGACATAGAGTTTGGAACATTCTTCAACTAAGATTGCATAAAAGCATTATTGAATTAAAAGCAAAGGTTGATGCAGCTCCGAAAGATAAAGTTTTTGATGTTGATCTTACCTATTTAACCTCCAGAGGGAATTGGTATTATACCTCTTGGAAGGGAGATGCTGATAAATCCGGAGGTATTGCTACAAATATTGGGGTTCATTTTTATGACATGCTTTCATGGATTTTTGGGAGTGTTAAGAAAAACGATGTTCATGTACAATCTCATGATAGGTCTTCCGGGTACTTAGAGTTTGATCGAGCTAGAGTTCGTTGGTTCTTGTCAATTAATTATGATGTGCTCCCTGAAGAAATTAAACTCAAAGGTCAAAGAACTTATAGGTCAATCACGATTGAAGGAGAAGAATTGGAATTCAGTGGTGGTTTTACTGATTTACACACTAAAGTTTATAAAGGTGTTTTGAACGGAAGTGGTTATGGCTTAGAAGATGCTAGACAAGCAATAGAAATTGTTCATGATATTAGAAATGGTGAACCAATAGGGTTAAAAGGAGATTATCATCCATTTTCAAAACACACACAAAGTGTACATCCATTTTTTAAAAAATAAAAAGAATATAGGATCTAATTCGTTAGTTGGATAAGATGCCGTAGTTACTAAAAGTGTAGCTGATAACTCAATTGTCGCAGGAAATCCGGCTAAATTTTAAGGAATATAAAGTAAGACGAAAGAGTCAAGAATTAAGTTAGTTTGCATCGTTATTCCGTGTAGAAATGAATTAAAATTAATTGAACGCTATTCTAGAATCTGACCCAAAGGAAAAATGTCGGTTTCAAATTCAGTAACACCCGTAATTTTTTCAATTAGCAAAAAATAAAATGAAAAAAAATCTAATTATTTTTGGAACAAGACCTGAAGCTATTAAAATGGCTCCTCTTGTTAAACAATTTTTAAAGGACACTAGGTTTGAAACTAAAGTTTGTGTAACTGGTCAGCATAGAGAAATGTTAGATCAAGTTTTGAGTTTCTTCGATATTAAACCTGATTATGATTTAAGCTTAATGAAGCCTAATCAAAATCTTTATAATTTAACAGGTGAAGTTATTTCTGGTTTAAAACCAATATTAGAATCTTTTAAACCCAACTTTGTTTATGTCCATGGAGATACAACAACGACTATGGCAGCAAGTATTGCTGGTTTTTATGCAGGCGCAAAAGTGTGTCATGTAGAAGCTGGTTTAAGAACCAATAACTTGCTATCACCTTTTCCAGAGGAATTGAATAGGCAGGTGGCTAGTAGAGTTGCAACATATCATTTTGCGCCAACTATAAAGGCTAAAGAAAATTTACTTAAAGAAAACATAGCAAAAGAAAATATTCTAGTAACTGGAAATACTGTGATAGATGCTTTATTAGCGAGTTCTAAAAGAGTTGAACAGTTAGTCAATGAGGATGTCGTATATCTTACTTCTAAGATAAACGTTAACAGCCGAATTATATTAGTAACTGGTCATAGAAGGGAGAATCATGGTCAGGGTTTTATTAATATTTGTGCTGCTCTAAAAGATATAGCACTTAAAAACCCAAATTTAGAAATAGTATACCCGGTTCATTTGAACCCTAATGTCGTAAAACCGGTGAATGAGTTTTTGGCAAAAATTAAAAACATTCATTTAGTTAAGCCCCTTTCATACCCATCTTTTGTTTGGTTAATGAACAAAGCATATTTAATTATTACTGATAGTGGTGGTGTCCAGGAAGAAGCTCCTAGTTTAGGTAAGCCTGTTTTAGTAATGAGAGATACTACGGAAAGGCCAGAAGCTGTTGAAGCAGGTACCGTTATTTTAGTTGGAACAAATACGAGTAAAATTATATCTGAAACACAAGCGTTGTTAGACAATTCAGATAAATACAAGTCCATGAGTTCTTTGCATAATCCATATGGAGATGGCAAAGCATGTCAAAGAATAGTTGAATTTATTTCAAGGTTATAATACAATGAGTAAAGTAAAAGTAGTTACCATAGGCTTAGGCTATATAGGTTTACCAACATCAGCATTAATTGCTCAAAATGGAATTAAAGTTCATGGTGTGGATATCAACCAGCATGTTGTTAATACAATTAATAAAGGTAAAATACATATCGTTGAGCCTAGTCTAGATATTGCCGTAGAAGAATCTGTTAGAAAAGGATTTTTGAAGGCAGATATTAAACCAGTGGAGGCAGAAACCTATTTAATTGTTGTTCCAACTCCTTTCAAGGGAAATCACGAGCCAGATATTTCTTATGTAGAATCTGCTACTAGAAGTGTTTTACCATTCTTAAAAGAAGACGACTTATATATTATAGAATCTACCTCTCCAATAGGAACTACGGAGAAAATGATGGATGTTATATACAAATTGAGACCAGAATTAAAAGACAAATTAAATATTGCATACTGCCCAGAAAGAGTGCTGCCTGGAAATGTAATGCATGAATTGGTTCATAACGATAGAGTCGTTGGAGGGGTAGATGAAAAATCGACAAATAAAGCCATAAATTTTTACAAACAATTTGTAAAAGGAGAAATACATGCCACTAATGCAAGAACTGCAGAAATGTGTAAGCTAACAGAAAATTCTTCTAGAGATGTACAAATTGCTTTTGCAAATGAATTATCCATCATCTGTGATAAAGCAGACATTAATGTATGGGAATTAATAAACCTCGCAAATAAACATCCAAGAGTTAATATATTACAACCTGGTTGTGGTGTTGGAGGACATTGTATTGCTGTAGATCCGTATTTTATAGTATCAGATTACCCAATGGAATCTAAAATTATTGGGACCGCTAGAGAAGTTAATAATTATAAATCTTTTTGGTGTGCGGAAAAAATACAGAATGAAAAACTACAGTTTGAATTAAAATTTGGTAGAAAACCAAAAGTAGCAATTATGGGTCTTGCTTTTAAACCAAACATCGATGATTTAAGGGAATCTCCAGCTAAATATATAACACAGAAAGTTTTACAAAACGACAGTAATGGCGAGTATTTTATTGTAGAACCAAATATCGTAACCCATAATGTGTTTAAACTAACAGATTGCAAATTAGCTTATGATAATGCAGATATTATTGTGTTTTTAGTTGCTCATAAAGAGTTTCTTGATTTAAAGTTAAGTGACGAAAAAATAGTGCTGGATTTTTGTGGAATAAAAAAGAGATAGAATTAATTTGAATAGTATTATCAAAAAGCAAAATAAATTCACCCAAGACTTAATAAAGTAAGTATTTGAATAATAAAACAAAAAACAGTAATTCTGTTCAAACATTTTGGCTAGCACTTAGCACGTTTAGTTCAATTGCGTTTTCAATACTAAGTGTAGCAATATTGTCTCGGTTTCTTTCTAAAAGTGATTACGGAACGTACAGGCAAATAGTTTATATATATACCATATTAGTTGTCATTTTTTCAGCTGGACTGCCGTCTGTATTTTCTTTCTTTTTACCAAAATTCACGCTTGAAGAAGGAAAAGATATTGTTTCTAAGATTAGTAAAATTCTGTTTATTGGTGGAATGTTCGGTTCAATTTTTTTACTAATTTCTTCTGGTGTTATTTCTCAAGTTTTAAAAAATCCAGAATTAAGTTTAGGATTAAAAATTTTCGCTCCCATCCCCATGATGTTGATGCCAAGTTTAGGAATAGAGGGTATTTTTGCTACCTATAAAAAAACCCACTACTTTGCTATATTCACTGTTTTGACAAGGTTAATTACCCTATGTTTTATTTTAATTCCTGTAATAGTATTTGAAGGGTCATATATTCATGCATTGTATGGATGGAATATTGCGTCTTTATTAATCTTGGTCTTATCTATATATTTTAAAGGTGTTCCTTTCAGAGGTGTCATCGCGACCAGATCGAATCTAAAGTTAAACGAAATATTTAGGTATAGTTTACCATTACTGACAGCTAGTTTATGGGGAGTAGCTATTAAGGCGGCGGATCAATTTTATATTAGTCATTATTTCGGTTCGGAAGTATTTGCTGAATTTGCAAATGGATTTATCGAAATTCCTTTAATAATTATGATTACAGGTTCTGCAGCAACTATGCTATTGCCCATTTTCTCCAAAATGATTCATGAAAAGGCCGATAAGAGCGAGTTAATTTTGATGTGGAATAGTGTATTGAACAAATCGGTGATGTTAATTTATCCAATGGTAATTTTTTTCTTGTTCTTCGCCGAGGAGATAGTTACTGTTCTCTACTCAGACCAGTATATCATCTCAGCTGTATATTTTCGGATTAATATATTTCTAAACTTCTTCAATATTATATTGTTTTCGCCACTTCTTTTTGCAATGGGCAAGACTAGGTTTTATTCCAACTTACATATGTGCCTGGCACTTTCGTCTTGGGGTTTGGGTTACTTAGCTATAATTGCTTTTAATTCTCCATTCTCAATTGCTATACTTTCGGTTTCATTAAATATTTTAAAATTCATTGTCGCGTTTATATTTATATCTCGAGTACTACAAGTAAAACTTACTATCTTGATACCGTATAAAAACATTGCAATTTACGTTTTTCATTCACTATTTGTTATTCTGATAGTGCGCACATTTATGCATACTATAGTTCCTGAATTAAATGCATTAATTAATTTATGTTTTTCTGGTCTATTTTTTCTGGCTTTTTTATTGGCGAGTTCAGTTCCCTTAAAAATTGATTATACTAGTGTGTTAAAGCCAATTATAGCAAATTTTCGCAGTAAGATGTAATCTTATATGAGGTAAATTAAGTTAAAAAATATTTCAGTAGTTTTATTTTTTTAGTGTCATACAGTAAGTTTAATGAGGAATTTTTCAAGAGTGTTCAGGGTATGATTATCAATGAGTTAATTAAGTGATTGTGGGAAAAGTATTAATGATTACATATCAATTCCCACCGGATAATGGTAGTATACAGCGTGTATTAAACTTTATCAAGTATCTTCCAACAAATGGTTGGACTCCTATAGTTTTGACGCATAGGACAGAAAAAAATAAATGTGAGGTTATAGACAGAGAATTTCTTAGCAGGGGAATTGATGTTCAGAGAGCAGGTATGGCTTTGAATTTTTCGAAATCGATAGTGAAAAAAATTAATGAAGCCGAGGGGAACTACGCGCAGGAAACGAGAAATAATTTGTGTAAAATATCGCTACTTAGAAAAACGAAAAAATTGTTAAAATTCATAAGTAATTTGGTGGTTTTCCCGGACCCTTTTGTTTGGTGGATTCCATTCGCTCTTTTAAGAGCTGTGAAAATCATTAGGAAAGAAGAAGTAGGTACGGTCTACATTGTCACTCCGCCCCATAGTTCTTCAATCATAGGTCTTTGTTTGAGTAAAATATTCACTGTGAAAGTGGTTATTGACTTTAGGGACCCATGGGCAAATGATATAGATATCATCATGCCAACTGGCTTTCACAGGTGCTCTCACCGTATTACCGAAAGACTTGTGGCTAGGTCAAGTGATGCAATAGTAACAACAACCAATTTTCATAGTAATTACTTTAGGGAAAAGGTCTTGCATAATTCAGCAAGTAAAGTTCACACTATTACCAATGGATTTGATTTATTGAATTTCAAACCGAATTGTCTCGATCAAAATGATTTGTTTACCATAACATACGCTGGGAACTTTGATTTAACAAGGACTGCAACTTCTTTTTTAAAGGGGGTTTCTAATGTTAATAGCAAGTATCCTGAAATATTTAGGAAGCATTCCATTAAGTTTTTTGGAAATTTTAATATAAATATAGAGGAGGAAATTAATGCTTTAGGACTCTCAGAAATCGTTAAGCAATATGGATTAATAAAGTATGAAAATGTTATTGACGAAATATCAAATGCTAGTGTACTGCTATTAATTGTTCACAACGACTTGAATACACCAAAATTCTGTATTCCGGCAAAACTCTTTGAATATATGGCTACTGGTAGACCAATCTTGGCTGTAGCACCACGAGGTGAAGCTACTGAAATAATTGATAGATTCAACTTGGGGGAAAGTTTCGATCATGCTGACATAATAGGAATCGAGCAATCGATTATTAAATCTTACGAGTTATTCGAAACGGGTAATTTACAAACGAAGCCCCGTGATCCAGAAATACTTAAGAAATACGATAGAAAAGAACTTACAAAAGACTTGGCACAAATATTTAATAGTTTAAACAATTAATGAGAACTAAATCAAGTAAAAACGTTTCTCTTGAAATTTTAGGGGATTTAAAAAGCGTGTGGAATTCAATAACAAGTCAGAGTAATGCTAATAGCGTGTTTACAACATATGAATGGTTGTCATGCTGGATTGACGTATATGCGTCAGAAGCAGAACAATTTATTATTTGCATTAAAGAGAATGGGTTTATTGTCGCGTTAGCACCGTTAATTATAGTCCCTCACAACGAACGTGGTCTAAATCTCAGAAGATTGCAATTTATAGGTACTGGTAGCTGCGATTATATGGATTTTATAATTCTTAAAGATCCCGAAGAATGTCTCGGTATAATATTTGATTTCATTCAAGTCAAGAAAGCTTCATGGGATTACTGTGATTTACGCCATATTTCAGGGGAATCTGAAAATTGGAAAATATTAGATAATTTGAAGAGCGATAGAAAGTTTCTGTACACAACGTTTAAAGAAACTGTTTGTCCATATCTTAAATTAGATACAAATATCGAATCTCTTCTAAAATCCTTAAAGGCAGGTTTAAGATATGATTTGACAAAAGGAGAACGAGAATTAAATAAACTAGGTCTCGTGAATTATGTGAATATCCATGATCAAGGTGAGGCACTGGAAGAACTCCCTATTTTTATTGATATGCTAGAAAAAAGAGAGAAACAAGTAAATAGGTTTAGCCGCGGCAAGAGTAAAGAAGATCGGGATAATGTATTCAGGACTTATATTGAAGATAGTAATATGTGGTCAAATATAAATTTCAGTAAAATTAGTGTTGATAATAAACCGATCGCGTATCATTTCGGATTCGAATATAATGGCAAAATATACTGGTACAAACCTACATTTGATATTAATTATTTCAAATTTTCACCAGGAAAACTAATGATCAAAAAGACTATTGAGTATGCATTTATAAATAACTACGAAGAATTCGACTTTTTGTTGGGAGATGAGCAATATAAATTTCAATGGACTAAGAACGTACGAGATATTCGCCGGATTTGTTTTTCGAATAGTAAAACAAAGTCAAAACTAATTCATAGTTGGTTTATGAGCGTTAAACCTAAACTTAAATCGTTAAGAAAGTCTTTTAGCAATTAACATTAAACATAAAATGTTAGCAATATTTAAAAACATACTAACCTACGCACTGCTACACTTAGAAATTTTTTTTGGAAAACAAGGTATCGTTATATTAGAGTATCACAGAATATCAGAAAGTATAAGTCCAGAAGATGTTCATTCAATTTATCCCGAAGAATTCGACTTTCAGATTGAATACTTGGTTGCTAATGGATACAAAATTGTAAGCTTACCTGAGGTTATTCATCTACTATCCAATGGATATAATAAAAGTGAAAAAATTATTGCTCTAACTTTTGACGATGGACACAAGGATAACATCCATTACGCTTACCCAATATTAAAGAAATTTAATGTTAAGGCGACAATGTTTGTGCTATCTGATTACGTCGGTAAAAAAGGATGGTTAGATGAAAAGGGAAATTTAAACATTGATAAAGTTAAACATGGGCAATGGTGGGATTTACTTTCATGGGATGAGCTAGCAGAAATAAGGGATCACTTTTGGATAGAAGCTCATGGTAAGTCGCATAGACAAATGAGTACATTGTCGAAACATGAATTACGAGAAGAATTGTTAGACCCAATGTTAGTGATTAAGGAAACGTTAAATATCCAATCTACTGTTTTCTGTTATCCCTTTGGAAACTATAATAACGAGGTAGTCGAACAAACAAAACTGTTGGGATATGCAGGAGCTTGTAGTACTCATAAAGGAGTGAACGAAGCTTATACAACCGATCTTTGGAAGTTAAAAAGAAATGAAGTTGGACGTGGAATTACTAAAATGCAGTTCAAACTCTTATTAAATAATAGTATTGTTTTTTATGATAAAGTCTCTCGCTTTTTTAATAGAAGAAAGACATACTTAAATAAGCCAACCGTATAAAAATGAAAATCACAGTAAGGCAAATTTTCATTTTCTGTCTATTAATAGCAGCACCACTTCCATGGATGATAAATATTGGTAGTATGGCAGGATTTTACTTATATGAGGGTGTTACAATTATTTGCTTTTTACTTATAATAGGTAAAAAGTTATTTTATAAAGCGAAAAATCAGTTGCGGGATGCTAATAGTATAAGGTCCATTACTAATTATGGTGTTTTATTTATTAGTTTGGCATTAATGGGGTTAAGTATAAATGTCATTGAAAATCTTTTTGAGGGAAAAATTGATATTGATATTCAGTTAAAAATGATGGCCCACGTAATAATTTCAATACTTGTATTACTAGGTGCATTTTTAAGTGGCTTTACATTATTTAATGGTATGCATGATTTACGTCGTGTTACAAAGATTTTATTTATTGCCTTTTTGTTACTGTCAGTGCAAACATTAATTGTCTGGATAGATTCCACTGGCGGTGTTATTGCTAGATACAATTACGAGCCACCAACAGGTCTCGGACAAGGTGACACTGCAAAAATGTTAATTGTAGGCTTTTTTTTCGGATTGCTGATGTTGTCTTATAATCGCGGCATAATCAAGAAAAGTTTAATTGTTATTTCATTAGTTGTTTTCGGAATTACCATCATGAGCATACAAAGTCGTTCTGCATACTTTTCGTTTTTTTTGCAACTCCTTGTGTATGGATTTTTAGTGAATAAAATAAATAATAAAAAAAGTCAAATCTCAGTTTTTTTGAAGATATTATCAGTGGGTTTTTTTTTATATTTGATATCTGACAACGTTTTAAATCCTCAATTCGTTACAAGTGTAGGTGAGGATTTGATAAATAGCGAATCAGCCGAGTCGTTAAATAAATTCATTGTAATCCAGGATGGGATAAACATGTTTTTAAATAACCCGTTTTTTGGAGTTGGTTGGGGACAATTTGGGGTACATACTAAAGCGGAAATGTACGTCAGCGGTATTGGATACACCGTATCGTCTCCTCATAATGGAATAATTCAATTGATGTCTGAAACGGGAATGCTGGGTGCGTTATCAGCTATTATGTTGTGTTTCGTTATAATTAAAAATATTTATTATCAATATAAGATTTATATAAATTCGCCCATTAAACTCTTCTTTTGTGTTATTTTGATACTAGTATCAACAGTTATGGTAACTCAGATTATACAATCATCTTATTTATTCCCAGCACCAACACAAAGGAGTTCTATAAGGCTGCCTTTTTATTACTGGTTTTTAGTTGGATACGCTTTGTCTTTTATGAAAAGGAATTATGATATAAAATGTTTGGCGAAGACTTAAATAAGTAACTGTAAAAACGTAAATGCACATACTCGTCTTACCTTCTTTTTACCCTGATAGTGATAATGAAAATTTAGGAATTTTTTTCAAAGAACAGGTATATGCTTTAGCGGATAATAGTAATAAAGTTGGGGTAGTGTATGTCGAAATGAGAAGCTTGAAAAATTTTAGTTGGAAACAGTTGCGTAATTCCTTTTTTCAATTTGAGTGTAATACAGATAATCTATTCATCGAATACAGGATAAAGGGATGGCGAATACCTTCCTTTATCGGGTGTCAAATCTGGTTATATTTAACAAGAAAATTAATCGACAAGTATATTTTATTAAACGGTAAACCTGACGTTATTCATGCTCATAATTCGTTTTATGCCGGAATGGCAGCTAATGATGTATTCGTGAAAAAACATATTAAATACGTTATAACTGAGCACGATTCAGATTTTTTAGAGGGTAATTTTACGAAGAAGCAAAAATCGTTAATATCGAAATTATACTCTGATTCGTTAAAAGTAATATCTGTGAGTAAGGCCTTAAAACGTGCCATGAACTCTGTATCTCCTCACATAAACATACTAGTTATACCTAATATTGTTAATACCGATTATTTTATACCTAAAGATAAAGGCGCTGCACCATCTGCACTAACTTTTTTATCAATTGGAAATCTTACGGAGAATAAGAATCATAAGTTAATT
>JABGVU010000037.1 GCA_018645865.1 Flavobacteriales bacterium | reverse complement strand
TGCAGCTTCAACGATTTCAGCTACAGTTTTTGAACGATTTGAGATGCCAAAGTAATCTTCCTACTCACAATATCACTTTATTTTAAAAATCAGACAGAATCTTATTTTATTGGGGTGTTTAGGTTCATCTGATATTCAGGACTTTATTATTGATGACTCTATTGTAGAAGATGTAGATGAGGGAAACCTTGTCTATTTGGATGCTAATAGAATAACTATTAAAACTAAAGATTGAGCAGTCTTTGGTGCATCAGGTGTTATTACTGGTTATACCTATAATTTGGTTAGTCTCGAAACTTTAAATTATACTATTGCACAAAGAGATTAGGCTGTAATGATTGGTACATCAAAAACTACTGATTTGAAGTCAATAGATTGGTGCCGTATAACTAATCGAGATATTAACTCTTGGGATGTGAGTACTATGTATATTATGGGTGCAATGTTTAATAATACCACTTCTTTCAATCAAGATTTAATTATTTGGGATGTGATTAGTATAATTAGTTGTGTGAATTTTACTTTGGGAGCAAATTTTTGGACACTTCCTAAGCCTAACTTTGCTAACTGCGCCCCTTAAATTATCAGCATACGTTTAATATCTAAAGAATAATTTAAAGAAGGTAAAAAAGTTGAGGTTTTCATATCTGTTATCGTCTCTCATTTAATAGCAATTTTAAAACCTCGTTTATTTAATTCAGTTACTTTTGTACCGCTAATCAATTATGATTTTGTTAATTAGGTTTTTTAATATTCTAATTTTGACCCGTCCTAAAAAATAGGCTACATAATTTCAAACAAAATAAAATTATCCTCCAAAAATAAAGAAATGCCAACAATGGCTTTAGGTAATTGTTTGTTCTCGCCTTTTCTGAAAATCTTAAGGATTTCTATTTGATTCGGTTTCTTTTACTACTTTAGTTCCTGCCAAGAAAACGAACCGAATACACTAAAGATAAATAAAACCCAATGAAGACAATTACTTTACCCGATGACTTAAATTTGAATTCGGCTTTGTCTATTGAGATTTATGATTATGAAAGTACTCAAGAAATCTCAAAACAAGAAATCGTACTCAATAAAAACACGTTTAGTTTTCTTCAAGAGGGAACAAAGGAAGTATTTTTTGATAATTCTTCATATGCGATTAATAACTCTCAATTTCTATTGATGAAGTCGGGTCATTGTTTAATGACAGAAAAACTTTCTAATGTTCAAGAATATTATAAAAGTATTCTATTGTTCTTCTCTAATGAGGCTGTATTAAAATTTATACGGAAATTTGAACTTCGTCAAACAGACTCAAATGCATTTTATTCGACGTATTCATTCCATTATGACTCATTTATAAAAAGATTCGCAAATAGTCTTTTAGACATCTCTAAACTTTCTAAATCGATTCAAAAGCATATTTTAGATGCTAAATTTGAGGAAATTATGCTATACCTTATTGAATTTAATGGGGTCGATTTTTTGTATTCCTTAATTAGTGATGGTGATAATCAAAACCAAAAATTTATCCAGACCATTGAGAGTAATCAATTAAATAAACTTACCATAAAAGAACTTTCTTTTTTATCAAATATGAGTGTGTCATCATTCAAAAGAGAGTTTGAAAAACATTTTCACAATTCACCAAGTAAATGGTTTCAAGAGAAAAGACTTGAGCATGCTGCCTTCCTTTTAAAAAATAAATCGAAGCGATCCTCAGATATTTTTGAGGAAATTGGCTATGAAAACTTATCAAATTTCATTCAAGCATTTAAAGTGAAATTTGGAATGACCCCAAAACAATATCAATCAAATTGAACTTTTATCACTACTTTTTGAACTGAATCAAACACAACATCTTCTATGATCCTTCCTATCTTTGTCCTATAATTAAAACCAAATATCATGAAGAAATCAAATATTATTTTAGCAGTATTAATTGCCTTTTCAAGTTCAATATTCAGTCAAAGTACATTTACTTTGTCTAGTACTGATTTAGGTGGAGAAGCAACAATCACGGAAGAATTTAACGGCTTTGGCTGTACAGGAAAAAATCAATCTCCACAGTTATCTTGGAAAAATGCTCCAGAAGGAACTAAAAGTTTCGCAGTAACAATGTACGACCCAGATGCTCCTACTGGAAGTGGATGGTGGCATTGGGTAGTATTTGATATTCCGTCAAACACAACCGAATTAGCATCTGGCGCAGGAAATATGGAACTGAACTTAACACCTGAAGGTGTTATTCAAAGTATCACGGATTATGGAATGAATGGATACGGCGGACCTTGTCCTCCTGAAGGCCATGGTTTACACCAATATATCATTACAGTACATGCCTTAAAAACAGATAAACTGGGACTAGACGAAAAAACTAATCCTGCAGTAGTTGGATATTACCTTTGGAATAATACGTTAGCAAAAGCAAGTATCGTCTCTTACTATAAAAGAACAAAAAAATAAAAACGGCCTTTAACGACCAATATAAAAATAGCTAATGAAGCGCAAGTAATCAACGCTTGCGCTTTTTTAATATACTTATACTTCAGAAAATAGTACAGCTTCTAAAAACTACTTTACTATTTTAAACTCGGAACAAATAATTTCATAAATATTGATCCTTAAAGATAATATAAAACGCAAATGAAAGATTTAAAAAGTAGAAAAGCAATAATTACCGGAGGTGGCAGAGGACTTGGAAAGGCAACTGCTATTGCATTTGCAAAAGAAGGAATTGACATCGCCATAACTGGCAGAAATGAAGCCGTTTTGAAAGAAACAGTTTCTGAATTAGAGATGTTTGGAATCCAGGCTATATATGCTGTATTTGATGTAAGTAATTATGAGGAAGTTAAAAGAGGTATTAAAAGTATTTTAGATTCCTTAGGCTCGGTTGACATTTTAGTCAATAACGCAGGAATTGCAGCTTTTGGGACTTTTAACGAAATGGAAGTTAGCGAATGGAGTCAAATTATTCAAACCAACCTTATGGGCATGTATTATGTAACTAAAGAAATTTTACCATACTTAATAAATCAAAATAAAGGTGATATTATTAATGTTTCATCAACAGCAGGATTAAATGGAAATGCAAACACCTCTCCGTATTCAGCATCAAAATTTGCAGTTATTGGAATGTCTGAATCCTTGATGAAAGAGGTTCGTAAAAATAATATTAGAGTTTGTACTTTAACACCAAGCACCATTGTATCGGACATGTCAATTGAACTTGGCATTGCTAATAAAGATTCTGAAGATAGTGTTTTACAACCTGAAGATTTTGCAGAATTAATAGTTGCTGGTTTAAAACTTCCAAGAAGAGCAATGCTTAAAAGTGCTGCTTTATGGTCTACAAATCCGTAATCCATTAGTAAATCTAACAAAGTTTGGAGCCATACATATAAGAAAGAAAAAGTAAGCACTAAACTAAACATTTAGTACTTTTTTTTATTTTTATTTAAAAATAAAAAATAAAAACCTTTTAATTCTGTTAATAACCTAAGAGTAACTAATTGGTAGTCATAAAATAGTGAGAAAGTATCTGGATAATTATTTTTTATTGACCAGAAAGAAAAACATATTTTCGGAACAAAGCATTTCAAAAAAATGAAAATATTCAGTACAAAACAAATAAAATCTTGGGATACGTATACGATCGAGCGCGAACGCATTACTTCTTTAGAATTGATGGAACGTGCTTCTAATGTTTTTGTAGGTTGGTTTATCAAACAGTTTCCAAATAAAACGACTCCAATTTATATCTTTTGTGGAAATGGTAATAATGGCGGTGACGGTTTTGTAATCAGTCGACTCCTGCATCAAGAATCATACAAAGTTAATGTCATAGCGCAAGCACTGCCTATTAAAAGATCTAAGGATAATGAAGCAAATCTTAATGCCATCCATAAGATTAGTGATCTTAAAATTTTAACACTGTCAAATAGTGACGATTTTCCATCCATTGAAAACGATTCTATTGTTGTAGATGCTCTTTTTGGAACTGGTCTCAAAAGCGAACTACGTGGTTTCTTTAAAAATTTAGTCCGTTTTTTAAATAAGTTGAATGTAATCCGAGTAGCCGTTGACATTCCTTCTGGACTCTCTGGAGATGCGTCTTCAACAGGCGCCATCTTCAATGCCAATTACACTTTCTCTTTTGAACAACCCAAATTAGCCTTTATGTTCCCTGAAAATCATAAATATGTTGGGGAATGGTTTGCAAAAACGATTCATCTTTCGGAAGAATACTATTTTAGCGAAAGTTCTGACAGCTATCTTTTAACGCCTCAAGTAGTATTATCGCATTATAAAAAAAGAAAAAAATTTGAGCATAAAGGAAATTTTGGACATGCTCTTTTAATTATGGGCAGTAGAGGGAAGATTGGTGCTGCCGTCCTTTCAACTTTTGCTTGCTTGAAATCAGGATGTGGATTAGCAACCGTTTATACACCATCTTGCGGCTATGAAATTTTACAGACGAGTATTCCCGAAGCCATGGTAATTACAGATAATAACGATTCTTATATTAGCAGTTTTCTTAAAACTGATATATATAACGCTATTGGCATTGGATGTGGACTGGGTTTGGCAACTGAAACTGAAAAGGCCTTTGGTAAATTATTGCAAAATTCAAAGCAACCATTAGTGTTGGATGCAGACGCCTTAAACATTATAGCCATGAATCCAAATATGTTAACTAAAATACCAAAAGACTCAATTTTAACACCTCATCCGAAAGAGTTCGAAAGATTGTTTGGAAAAACTTCTAATGATTTTGAAAGAAATATACTTCAAAAGCAAAAAGCTATGAAGCTAAAATGTTTTATTTTACTGAAAGGCGCACATAGCTGTATCGCTACACCAGAAGGAATATGTTATTACAATTCAACTGGAAATTCTGGAATGGCAACAGCAGGAAGCGGAGATGTGCTTACCGGAATTATTACCGGCTTATTAGCCCAAGGGTACTCATCTAAAGCTGCAGTTTGTTTGGGGGTATATTTACATGGATTGGCTGGTGATTTGGGTGCGCAAGAATTAGGACAAGAATCGCTAATAGCAAGGGATATCATAAAACATTTTCCCAAGGCTTTTATAAAATTAATTCAGCAATAGTTTGCACCTTTAAAGCTACTTTAAACTGACCAAAGTCATTATATATTTTAAAGTATCTATTTAAATTTGACTTTCAGTAACTATTGTGTATTATTTGACGCAACCAAATGGGAATTTATGCATCTAATAAGTATTATGATTTTAGTAATAATTGCTTGCCGACCTGATGAAAATGATATCCATAATTGGGAAACCATTGAAAGAGGCGAAATAAAAATTTAAAACCTGTATAATAATGTCTATGAAAAATTATTATTTAATTTTAACCAAAAACTTTCTCGGGATTGGATATCTACTATTATTTTTAATTGGATTCTTTATCAATGATTTAAATTTATATCATATTGGAGGTGGTGGAATGTTCATTTTTATGGTTGTGATGACCATCAGTCAATCAAAAAAATTAT
>JABGVU010000013.1 GCA_018645865.1 Flavobacteriales bacterium | reverse complement strand
GGAGCTGAGTTGCCAAATGCTGAGCTTTTACCAATATCTGCTTTAAATAACTTTAACCTTGATGTTATCAAGAAAAAAGTAGTTGAAATGTTGCCTGTTTCTCCTCCTTATTATGATAAGGATGCAATTACGGATAAATCCGAACGCTTTTTTATTGAAGAGATTATACGTGAGAAAATCTTAAAACATTATAAAAAAGAAATTCCTTATTCTGTACAAATTGAAGTGGAAGAGTTTTTTGAAGTGGAAGATATAATCAGAATTAGAGCAATAATTTATGTGATGCGTGAAAGCCAAAAAGGAATCATTATTGGTCATAAAGGATTGGGATTAAAGCGTATTGGTACAGAGGCAAGAAGAGATATTGAAACAATGCTAGATAAAAAAGTGTTTTTAGCAACTCCAGTAAAGGTGAAAAAGAACTGGAGAAATGATAATCAGCAGTTAAAAAAATTCGGATACGAATAATGAGTAATATTGTAGCAATTGTAGGAAGACCAAATGTTGGTAAATCCACCATTTTTAATCGTTTTACGGAAAGTAGACAGGCCATTACTGATGAGGTAAGTGGGGTAACTCGTGATAGACATTACGGGAAAGCGGAATGGAATGGGCGTGAGTTCTCAGTAATTGATACTGGAGGGTATGTTCAAGGGAGTGATGATATCTTTGAGGCTGAAATTAGAAAGCAAGTAGAGTTAGCAATAGATGAAGCTAATGTTATTTTGTTTTTGGTTGATGCTAAGGCTGGAATTACTGATTTGGATCAGGCAGTAGTTAAACTGCTTAGGAAATCAAATAAGAAGCTAGTTCTTGGAGTGAATAAAGTAGATAATAAGCGTTTGCTAGAAGATTCTGTTGAATTTTATAATTTAGGAGTTGGAGAATATGTTCCTTTTTCTTCAATCAGTGGAAGTGGTACAGGGGAGTTGCTGGATGAGTTATTAAAACATTTTGATGATGATGTTGAGTCAGATGATGATGATACTCCTAAATTTGCAGTTATTGGCAGACCAAATGTTGGGAAATCATCTTTCATAAATGCACTTATTGGTAAGAAACAAAATATTGTAACTGATATAGCGGGTACTACTCGTGATTCTTTAAATACAAAGTTCAATAAGTTTGGTTTTGATTTTACTTTGGTTGATACTGCCGGGCTTAGAAAAAAGAAAAACGTATATGAGGATTTAGAATTTTATTCTGTAATGCGTTCAGTTCGTGCTATTGAGCATTGTGATGTTTGTGTTCATGTGATTGATGCAACTAGAGGTTTTGAATCTCAAGATCAAAGAATTTTTCATATTGCTGATAAAAATAAAAAAGGAGTTGTAATTTTAGTTAATAAGTGGGATTTACAAAATAAATCAACTGAAACTGCTAAAAAAGCTGAAGAACAGATTAAAGCAAAAATTGCTCCTTTTATTGATGTTCCTGTTGTGTTCGTATCAGCTTTGCATAAGCAAAGGTTGTTAAAAGGATTAGAGGCAGCTATTCAGGTGCATAAAAACAGATCGCAAAGAATAGCTACCTCAGTATTAAATGAAGTGATGCTACCATTAATTGATCATCATCCACCTCCTGCAACAAAAGGAAAATATATTAGGATAAAGTATTGCATGCAGTTGCCAACTGATACGCCAACTTTCGTGTTTTTTGCCAACTTACCTCAATATATTAAAGACCCATATAAACGCTATATTGAGAATCAATTACGCCAACATTTTGATTTTTCAGGAGTTCCTATTCAAATTTATTTCCGACAAAAATAATAGATTTAATCTAGTAATTTGTAAAGTATTATGCTTAACATAATACTTTATTTTGTGTTGTTTAGTTTTACCAATATTAATCAACACATAAATTTGAAATGAAGAATTTTGTTTTTTTAAGTGTAGTGTTCTTTTTCTTTGCTTCTTGTACAAATGTTTATTTTGTTAATTCGCAACCTGAAGGATTAGAGCCACTAACTGAAATACCAGAAAATCTACAAGGAATTTATGCTTTTACTGACTCTATAATTGTAACTTCAAATACTATTGGGGAGGATACCTTAGGGAAAAGCTTAATTGTAAAAAAAAGAGGGAATTTTTATTACTTAAATTACTTTGAGGATAGTGTGTATTCCTTAACAGTTGTAAAAATTGTAAAATGCCTTAGTTTTGAAGATTTTGAAGTTTTTCACCCGAAAATAACAGATGATAACAAAGAAATTTTTAATGTTGTAGAGGTAAAATCAAAAACTTATGGATCTGTAGAGTCAAAAGAGTATATTGTTGATAATGTAAGTGTTGTGCAGTTGAGTGAAATATTCTCAAATGGTGGGGGGGAAGGTAAACTTATCAGGATAAAATAAATTTTATTATCTTTAACAAAAAAATATTTATTATGAAGAAAATGACAACAACACTGCTTTTTACTTTTGCTGGCTTACTTGCATTTTCGCAAACTAATGCTGATATAGTAGGACAATGGTATAATGCTAAAAAGGATGCAGTTATTACACTTTTTGAAGAAAACGAAACAGTTTCCGGAAAAATTACTTGGATGCAGTTTCCAAATGATGATAATGGAAACCTAAAAAAAGGCCCTTTAAATCCTGATGAAAAATTAAAATTCCGAGTTAGAATAGATATGCTTATGATGTCTAGTTTTCCTTTTACTGGCAGATCATCTACTTGGATAAGAAAATTGAATTAATATGCAGTTAGATAAATTTTGTCAGAGCTGTCATATGCCTAAGAATGCTGATATGTTTAAAGCAGGAACTGAAAAAGATGGTTCTTTGAATGGCGACTACTGTAGTAACTGTTATGATAGTGGTGAATTTTCCATGTCGGACACTATAAAAACAGCTAAAGATATGCAGGAGATGGTTAAACAGCGACTCAAAAAACAAGGAATTGGTAAAGTTAAAAGGTGGTTTTATACCATTGGAATTCCAAGGTTGGGTAGATGGAAAAAATAATAAATAAAAAAGCCGAGCATTTGCTCGGCTTTTCTTTTTTATGTTGAAGTTGATTAGTTAATTCCTATAAGTTCTACTTCAAACACTAGAGTTTCTCCGGGTCCAATTAAACCTCCTGCTCCTTTATCTCCATAAGCTAATGCTGAAGGAATAGTAAGTTTCCATTTATCACCAACACTCATTAATTGTAAAGCTTCAACCCAGCCTGAGATAACTTGAGTTACGCCAAATTGTGCTGGCTCTCCTCTATCGACTGAACTATCAAATACAGTTCCATCGGTAAGCATACCATGATAATGTACAGTGACTTGATCATTAGCTGTTGGTTTTGCTCCGCTTCCAGTATTGATTATTTCATATTGTAATCCGCTTTCAGTTGTTATTACTCCTTCTTTAGCTCCATTTTTAGCAAGGTATTCTGTTCCTGCTTCTCCAGCTTTAGCACTTTTTTCAGCAGCTAATTTTCCGAAATAATCTTGCAATACTTGCATACTCTCTTCTTCCGAAATATCTAAATCATTTCCTGCGAATACATCTTTAAATGCTTTTGCTACTGCATTTGCATCAATAGTGTCTAGTCCTTGTGCTTCAACTCCTGTTGCCACATTTACGCCTAAACTGTAACTTACTTTTTCCATTTCTGTTTCTGGTGTTTTGTCAGTTGCATCATTAGAGCATGAGCTCAAAACAATCGCAAAACCAACGATTAATAATTGTATTGTTTTATTCATAGTATATATTTTTAAAAGATTTATAAATTTGTTTGCAAAACTACAATTATTGTTCGCTTTTCCTTGAAAATAAGTAGTTCATTTTTCTATATTTGGCTTTTGGAAAATTAAATAATAATAAATGGAAATAATAAAAACCCCAATAGAAGGTTTGCTAGTTATAAAGCCTAAAATTTTTGGAGATGATAGAGGGCATTTCTTTGAAAATTGGAGTAAAGAATCATTTGCTAAAAATGGTTTAGATTTAGATTTTGTTCAGGAGAATCAGTCGCTTTCAAGTAAGGGTGTGTTAAGAGGTTTGCATTTTCAGAATCCACCTTTTGCACAAGGTAAGCTAGTAAGAGTGATTAAGGGTTCAGTTTTGGATATTACGGTGGATATTAGAAAAAATTCACTAACCTACGGTCAGCATTTTTCAATTGAACTTAATGAAGAAAATAAAACTATTTGTTGGATCCCACCTGGATTTGCTCATGGTTTTATAGCACTCGAGGATGACACAATTTTCTCATATAAATGTACAGGAGTTTATAATTCAGCATCTGAAGATGCATTGCTTTGGAGTGACAAAGACTTAAATATTGACTGGGGAGCTATCAACCCATTAGTCTCTGACAAAGATTTAGTTGCAGGAAGTTTTAAGGATTTTGTAAGTCAATTTTAACATGCAGAAAACACACATTTATTTTTTAGGATTATCATTGGTGATTTTTGCGTTTGCTCAGCTTTTTATTTATGCAAGCGAATTAAGGAATGATGATGAGTTACATCAGCAACAGTTTAATATTAAATACGGAATTTTTGCTATTTTACAGCCTCAAGGTTTGAGTTTTGCAGGAGAAGAAATTCCAATAAATTCTCCTGAAATTTGGGAAAGAATTGATAAAGAACTACTTAAAAACACCTATTGGCAGTCAAATACTATGCTATTTTTTAAAAAAGCAAATAAGTATTTTCCAATTATTGAGCCTATCTTGAAAAAGAATAATGTCCCTGATGATTTTAAGTACTTAGCTTTAATTGAAAGTGGATTGGAAAATGTGGTTTCTCCTGCTGGAGCTGCAGGTTTTTGGCAAATTTTAAAAGGCACAGCTCGAGAGCATGGATTAGAAGTAAATTCGGCTATAGATGAACGCTATAATTTAGAAAAATCTACTCAGGTTGCCTGTGAATATTTGAATGATGCTTATACTAAGTTTGGCAGTTGGACTATGGCTGCAGCTTCCTATAACATGGGAAAAAATGGTGCGCGCAGAAGAATAGCGGAACAAGGGACAAATAATTATTATAATTTGCATCTAAATTCAGAAACAGGTCGATATGTATTTAGAATTATTGCAGTTAAAGATATTATGGAAAATCCCAAAGAATATGGGTTTATGTTTCGTGCAAAAGATTTGTATACAATGCCTGAATATAGAACTATAGAGGTGGATTCTACTATTACTAATTTAAGTGATTTTGCAATATCAAATGGAATAAATTATAAACTGTTAAAGCAGTTTAATCCTTGGTTGAGAGCTTCTTCTTTACCAGATAAATCAAGAAAAAAGTATTTTTTAAAAATTCCAACTAATACTGATTTACTAGTATTTGATGATTTGGAAATTCAATCTTATTCAGAAGACTAGCATGGCAAGTCAAAAAGATAAAATATCAATTTATGGTGCTCGTGTTCATAATTTAAAAAATATAAATCTTCAAATACCTAGAAATAAATTAGTTGTGTTTACCGGTAAAAGTGGGAGCGGAAAATCATCATTAGCTTTCGATACTATTTATGCTGAGGGTCAAAGAAGATATGTCGAAAGTCTATCAGCGTATGCTAGACAGTTTTTGGACAAAATGAAAAAACCTAATGTAGATCTTATAGAGGGTTTAAGTCCTGCTATAGCAATTGAGCAGAAAAATACATCTAAAAATCCAAGATCTACTGTTGCTACAGCAACTGAAATTTATGACTATATGAGAGTGCTTTATGCAAGAGCTGGTGTGCCATACTCACCATTTACTGGAAAGCCAATAACCTCACAAACAATAACCCAAATTGTTGATCTAATAAGAAAATTACCAAAAAAATCCACAATTTATATTTATGCACCTGTAGTTAGAGGTCGTAAAGGTGAATATAGAAAGGATATTTTAAGTTATAAAAGAAG
>JABGVU010000025.1 GCA_018645865.1 Flavobacteriales bacterium | reverse complement strand
ATCCAAGTAATAATATACATTTATTTGCAAATATATAACCTTTGTGTAAAAAATACACTAATTAACTATACTTATTTTTAATGAAAAAAAAGTTCGAACTAAGGATCGAGAGGTCAATCAAAAAGAAACCCACTCATTTGAGTGGGTTTTCTTTAATTAAATGGATTTGTAGCCCAAATATTAAGCTCATTAATAAAGCCTCTATCATCCATCTCAATTGCGGAGATTATTGAATGAGATATTTCCTTGGGAGTTAACTTATTACCTACATCTTGTCTCTCTACTCTTTCAGGGTTTCCAAATGCAGTTGTAACTTCACTAGGATTTACTTGGCAAACTCTAATATTATGAGCCCTTAATTCAGCTTGCCAACACTGAGTCAAACATCTAACTGCAAATTTTGAAGATGAGTAAATACTACCGTTCTTATATCCTTTTAAACTTGCTGTAGAACCAATATTAATAATAGTTCCATAAGATTCATTAATCATAAGAGGAATAATCTCTTTGGCAAATAATGCAAGTCCAAAAACATTTACATTAAATACTTTTAAAAAATCCTCTATATTTAACTCATCAATAGATTTTCTAACGCCAATACCTGCATTATGTATTAGAACATCTACCCTTCCATCTAAAATATCGATACATTTTACTGCATTCTCAGAGATATTTTTATGATCAGAAATATCAAATTCAATAATCTTAGCTCCTGTATAATGTCTAGCCTCAATCAATCTACTTTTTGATCTTCCAGTAATCAATACATTTGCTCCTTTTTTAACAAGATTTCTTGCTGTTTCCTTTCCAATTCCAAGACTACCTCCAGTTATTATAATATTTTTTCCTTTTACATTCATATCTTAATTATTTAAGCTAAAAATTACTCAATAATTTTCTAAAAAAGTTCGAACTTAGGACCATGAATTCGACCAAAAATAAACCCACTCAAATGAGTAGCTTTTTTATTTTATACATTGTAGTATTTAACTACTCAATAACAATCTGTTTAGCTAACTCACCTTCAACTGTTTTCAGATTAATATAGTGTATTCCTTTTGCAATCCGTGAAACATCCAAACTTGTAGATTGAGTAAATTCTTTTTTCAAAATTACTTTTCCAGTTAAATCTACCAATTCCAAACTTGCCAACTCATTATTTTGAGTTTCAATAGTTAAATTATTAATAGCGGGTATCGGATATATGTTAAAGTTATTAGTTAACAAATCAGCAACTGAAGATGAGGATGGAGAATGCATAAAATCTATAGCATCAATTCCACCCAAAGAATCAATTTCTATTTGAACTAAAGCAAATTTTATTAATGGGTCATTGGTCCACCAAGCATAAGAAGAAATTATCTCAACCTCAGAAGGAGCAATGGCAGCAGGCATTGGATACCAATTTCCGTTACCAGTGACAGTATCCGAACAATACAAGAAATAATCTGTCGTAGTAACATCATCTGTTTTTACTCTTAAAGCATCAAAAGTTCCCATAGGAATTATAACATCCCCATGAGCATCAACATTAAACTCTGTAGAAGATTCAATAAGAATCTGAATTGAATCTATTTGCTGTGCTTGACCCATGGTAATAAAAACTGCCATTGAATCGGGCAAAAGAGAATTGTCTATAACAGAGTCCATAATAATAACAGGACCTACTATAGTATTTAGACCATAAGTTAAAGGTAAAGGCACTACTAATTGAGGATATGGAAAATTATCAAAACCTACAAGGTTAAGCCCTTGTGCATTTTTATCAATATAAATATACTCTCCATTATCATCAATACATAAGTTTGCAGTTGGATGGTCAATGCCGAATGGCGTTCCTGTAGGGTCAATAAATTCAGTAGTATCATATTCTTGCGCTTGTAATGTAGAAAAATCCCAAGTTTGGTTAGGACCAGCATTTCCTAAAGAAATTGAAGATGTGGGAGCATCATCATACGCCTGATAAATAATGTCTCCTACGTTCATTAAATCAGTATCTGCTACTGTAATTTGTGCAAAAGAATTAAACCCTATAAATGCTAAGGAAATTGTAAATAGCTTTGTTTTCATATTTTTATTTTATTAATTTAAATACTCGTCAAAGTTATAATAAATAAAATTAATCAAAAACACTAGTTTATCATTTCTTATGCATTCAAAATACCACTTCTTTTCTAGTAAAACATAAACAGAATATTATTATTGAATAGCTGAATAAGAAGATAAAAATAAACGTAGGAACGTGATAATTGCAATGGAAAGAAGTTATAAAATTATTTCTTTAACCATAATTGCAAATATTTTAATATGACAATTCCAACGAACTAACAAGTTAGAATGTTGCAGTTTTGTATTTTTGAAAAATGGAATATGTAAATAAATTAAATTCTACAAAACGTTTGCTTTATTTTTTTGTTGTGAGAAAAAAAATGGCGGTAAAGAATTTATTTTATTCAAATAGTCAAAATCAACATCTTTTTATCTTAAGCCCTCCTTTTTGCGGATCCACATTATTAAACGAAATTATTTCATCATCCAATAATATTAGCTGCAATAACAACATAGGACTTAGGGAAGGGCAACATCTCCCAGTTGCTAACAAAATTCTATTTACAAAAGATAGATGGGATGCTGAAAAAAAAATTAATTGGAAACTAATTCATACTATTTGGAATAAATACTGGGATAAATCAAAAAGTATTTTCTTAGAAAAAAGTCCTCCTAACATTTGTAGGGCGATACAGATTGAAAAAGAATTTCCTAATTCAAAATTTATTTGTTTGGTAAGAAATCCTTATGCTCAAATTGAAGGAGAAATGAGAAGGTATGGCACTTCAGCAAAAGAAGCAGCTGAATTAAGCATTCAATATCTTAAATATCAAAAGAAAAACATAGAAGAATTAAAAGTTGTTTTTATGATAGGTTATGAAGACCTTGTAAATAAAACTATTAAAGCAAAAAAGAATATTATTTCATTTTTACCTGAATTGAATGATATCAATATAAATATGAATTTTTCTGCCCATAACTTAAGAGTTGAGAAAAGCTTGGCTATTACTAATTTGAATAGCGAAAAGATTGAGAAAATTAAAAAAGATGATTTGTTAATAATCAATAGCATCTTTAAAAAAGAAGAACTTCTTCTTAATTATTTCAATTACCAAATAATATAGTTTCTCTATATATTTTTTAGTTTAAAAATTTGATAAAAAAAAAGAAGCCCGAGCAATTGCTCGGGCTTCTTAATATTAAAAACTAACTTACTTCTTATTGAAGGATTAATTTCTTGTTAACCACACCATTATTAGTTGTGATTTCTAAGAAGTAAACTCCTTTAGTATAAGTAGCTAAAGTAACTTGTTGAGTATACTCACCAACAAACTGCTCTAAGCTTTCAGTGTATACAACCTCACCAACAACATTGATTATTCTAACTTCTAAATCTTGAGCATCTTCTGATGTGAAACTCACATTAAAGATATCTCTAGACGGGTTAGGATAAACATCTAAGTTATTGATTGCTGTACCACCTTCAAGTCTAATAGAAGTTGGTTGTGTCCAGAAGATTGGAGATGTCCAACCTGCAGAACGATAAGCTCCTCCTGTTGGGTCACACCAAGTTCTAGAAGATGCACGGTAAGTTTGTCCTGGTGTTAAACCATTCTTAGACTTACTAAGCAATGGATAGAATACACCAAATCCACCAGCAGTTGTCCAAGCACCACCAGTTGTATCTGGTCTT
>JABGVU010000022.1 GCA_018645865.1 Flavobacteriales bacterium | reverse complement strand
ATGCAGTAAAATCTTCAATTCCTGTTAAGTCAGATATGGATAGCGCTTGAACATTTAAATTGCTCACTGTATTAATATTTGCAGTCGTTACATAATCATCATTAGCTATTGAATTTCCCATACCATTTGCCTCTAAATAGGCCTCAAAATTATCATCAGGTACATAAGTTTGCTGCCCAAACCCAATCATAGGCAAGCAAAGTAATATAAGTAGTAGTTTTTTCATCTTCCAAAATTAAACTATTTATCAAAATTCCAACATTATTTCTACATAAATCAATTCTTCAAATACAGATATCATAGCTCATCCTGATAAGGGTTGTTATGAAAAATGGAGTACAACAGCCAAAACACTAAATGAAAAGGGATATAACATAACAGTATCTAATATCATTGAAAAGACAGAATATAAAGAGGGTTGGGATTTAGCTGATGTATTTGAATTTGAAGATGAAAAAAATGCTATCAAACAAGCTAAGACAGACCTTAATACTACGGCGGAGATTTAAAACCCAAAACAAAAGACCAAATCGAAAATCAATTAAAGTATTGAAAATCAGTATTATGAGTAACTTTAGAGATGGGGGAAGGCATATTTTTTAAGAGATTAAAAAAATAAAAAATATTTAGGTGGCAAGAATGTGAGGATTATACCCCAATATATGAATAGGCATTGACTATAGAAAACAGCTATTTTCGAAGGGGTGGGGGTGTATTTTTAAGATTTTTACCTCCAAATTTTTTGGCTTTTTTTAACTGTCTATTTACTGCCCATTATGTGCTTATTTACATAATTATTTTGTATATTTGAACAAAGTAAGGCTTTAAAATCAATTGCTATAACAGCTCTAATAATTCATCAAACTGATCTGGTGACTAACAACAAAACCCACTTTTCAGTGGGTTTATTTTTAGTGATCGAGACAGGATTCGAACCTGTGACCGTCTGCTTAGAAGGCAGATGCTCTATCCAGCTGAGCTACTCGACCATTGTAAATTTGGCTGCAAACTTAAAAATTTCTGGTTCAAAAAAAACAAATTAAGCAGAAATTTATTTCCTATTTAAAACAGCCATTTTTATAGCTGTAATAGCGGCTTCAATTCCTTTATTTCCATACTTCCCACCCGATCTGTTTTCGGCCTGCCGCATGGTATCATCAGTCAATACTCCAAAAATAACAGGTATATCCAAACTTATATTTAAATCTTTTATTCCCATTGCGACAGCATTACAAATAAAGTCAAAGTGTTTTGTTTCTCCTTGTATAACAGAGCCTAAACAGATTATTGCATCAGGCTTGTTTTTAGCAGCGATTTTAACTCCAAAGACTAATTCATAACTTCCTGGGACATCATATCTAACAATATCATTAGTATTAGCACCACATTCAATTAATGCATCGGCAGCTCCTTTATAAAGTTCTTCTGTGATATTTCCATTCCATTCAGAAACAACAACACCAAAGGTTAGACCTTTGGCATTGGGAACTTCTTCCTTATTAAAATGGGAGAGGTTAGTATTTTTCTTAGTCATTACAATTCGTTTTCAGCTCGGGCAATGTATTTCTCAATTCCATTTCCTTCACGAGAAGTTTTATAATCAGCTTCAATTCCTTTGTATAAAGCTAAAGCATCAGCAACATCACCATTTTTTTCATGAATCATAGCTTGTTTTAACATATATCTTGGTGTAGTAAACTCATTAATATTTTTTTCTGCAGCATCTTCATAATATGAAAGTGCATTTTCAGTGTCCGCTAATTCCATATAAGCATCACCAATACATCCTAATGCCAGAGTTGATAAAATAATATCATCTGAGGAGAAATCACCTAAATACTCAATTGCATTTTCAAAATCCCCTGTGTTTAAGTAAGCTAATCCTGCATAATAGTTTGCTAAAGCGCCTGCTTTGGTCGAACTATATTCGTCAACAATATCAAGAAATCCTAAGTATTGTCCATCACCATTTAAGGCTAAATTGAATGAATCTTTCTGAAAATAAAGCTCAGCCATGAACATATCAGCTTGTGCTTCCTTTTCCATTGGAGCAATATAAAGGTTTTGATAACCTATAAATAATGCAACAACTAAAACAATAACACCCACTCCTGTTATCAGATTTTTCTGATTATCTTCAATATATTGTTCTGTTCTTGAAAGTGTTTCTTCAATTTGAGCAAATTGATCTTCTGTTTTGTTTTTTTTCTTAGCCATTTAATCTTATTTTTGGAGCGCAAATATAAGTTTTTTGAATTGCCAAGCAATCACGAACTCTATAAAAATTAATTTACGAGTAAAGAAAACAAGACTAAAACCAATTGAAAGCCATTGCATTTAAAAAACCTACAGATAAATCAGTTTAAAAATCATACTCAAAGTAGTTTTTCCTTTACCGAGCAAGTAAATTGTTTTGTAGGTGATAATGGTGCAGGAAAGACAAATATATTGGATGCTATTCATTATTTGTCACAATCAAAAAGCTATTTCAATCATATTGATGCACAAAATATTCAATTCAAAATGAACTATTTTATGCTTAAGGGTAATTTCATTAAACAGGAAATAACTGATGAAATACAATGTAACCTAAAGGAAGGGGAAGGAAAGGTACTTAAAAAGAATCAAAAGAACTACAAGCGTTTTTCAGAACATATTGGTCAGTTTCCTATCGTTATTATATCGCCAACTGACAGTAATTTAATACTAGAAGGGAGTGAGGTAAGGCGTAAATATTTGGATAGCAGTATTGCGCAATACAAGCAGAGCTACCTTAAAACTCTTATCAATTATAACAAAGCACTAAAGCAAAGAAATGCTTTACTAAAACAATTTTCTGAAAAAAGGTATTTTAATGAACTATCCCTTGAAATATACAACAATCAACTTATCCTCTTAGGCACATTAATTTATAGAGAAAGAACCAATTTTCTAAAGGAACTTACTCCTGTATTTAACAGATATTATACTGAAATTTCAGGAAGCAAAGAAGTTGTTAATCTTGTATATAACTCACAATTAAATGAAGGTGATTTTAAGGATTTACTAAACGCTTCACAAGTAAAAGATAGAGCCAGCAATTACACTCAAGTTGGAACCCATAAAGATGATATTTTATTTGAGATGAACAATCATCCTATAAAGAAGATTGGTTCACAAGGACAACAAAAATCATTTTTAATTGCCCTAAAACTTGCACAGTTTGAGTTTATTAAAAATCAAATTGGATTTAAGCCTATTCTTTTGTTAGACGATATATTTGACAAGTTAGATGATAACAGAGTATTAAAATTAATTAGCTTTGTAAATAAAGGAGTTTTCGGGCAGGTTTTTATTACCGATACTCATGCAGAAAGGAGTGAGGAGATTTTAACAAAAGCTAATATTCCTTATAGTATTTTTAAAATTGAAAATGGAGCCACAATACAATGAGAGGTAAAAACACACATAATGTTGGCGACATCATAAGGAAATTAATGAAAAATCCAAAGCTATCAGGAAAGCTTGATGAATTAGATGCTTTAGGAATTTGGGATGAAATAATGGGAGAGGCCTTAATAAAATACATTATTGAAAGGAAAATATACAAAAATACATTGTACGTAAAACTAAAGTCGGCCCCAATGCGGAATGAATTAAGCTATAAGAAAACTGAACTCCTACAACAAATAAACAAACGACTAGGAAAACCTTTCCTAAAAGATATTATCTTGAAATAATTATGAAATTGAAACCTATAAAAACGACTAAAAATCTTACATTCTATACATTAGGATCTGAGAAACTTGACAATATTTCTCTTTTTGAAGGAAGTGTACCTGCAGGGTTTCCTTCGCCAACTGATGATGTCATGGATTTGGATTTAAATCTGCATGACTATTTAGTGCGTAATCCAACAGAAACCTTTTGTGTAAAAGCAGTAGGAGAGAGCATGAAAGATGCTGGAATACAAAGCGGTGATGTCATGCTAGTTGATAGAGCTATTGAACCTAGAAATAGAAGTATAGTATTAGCGGTTATTGATAATGAGTTTACCGTAAAAAGGGTCAATGTTTCTGATAAGAAATTATATCTAATGCCTGAGAATGAAAATTTCACACCCATTGAAATTACTGAGGATATGGATTTCAAGGTTTGGGGAGTAGTTACCTATGTAATTCATAAGGTTTAAGAAATATTATAAAAAAATAATAGCCAATCTTTCAAGTGGCTATTATTAAATTTTTACACAAATTATCTGCTAAAACCTTTCGTCAACTGAGAAGTGGAAGTCAGCTTCAATATTTGCATTCTCATTAGAATCAGAACCATGTATAGCATTTTTAGCTAAACTCTCAGCAAATTCTGCTCTAATGGTACCTTTTGCAGCATCAGCAGGATTAGTAGCTCCAATTAAGGTTCTAAAATCAGCAACTGCATTATCTTTTTCTAAAATAGCAGCAATAATAGGGAATTCACACATGTAATCAACCAACTCTCCATAAAATGGACGCTCACTATGTACAGCATAGAATTCACTCGCTTTTTCTTTAGATAAATGTACTTTTTTTAAAGCTACAATTCTAAATCCTGCTTCTTCAATTTTGCTTAAGATTGCACCAGTATTTCCAGCGGCAACAGCTTCTGGTTTAATCATTGTAAATGTAATTTCTCCAATTTTTTCTTGACGTTCTTTCTTAAATTTTGCCATCATTTTATTTTCATGGTCAATCATCTCGCCTTCTAATTTATTGATACTCATTTGATATCTTTTTTAAAAATTATTTAATTGCAAAATTAGAAATTATTAACATCCTAGCTATTATTTCTTTTACTATTTTTGCAACTTATGATAAAAAATGCACAAGAACTAAAACTACTATTAAGCAGTCCTAAAAAAATAGTTATAACAACTCATAAGGGTCCTGACGGGGATGCAATTGGCTCATCATTAGGCTTATTACATTTACTAAAACAACTAGGACATGAAGTGCAAATAATAACACCCAACGAGTATGCTAAATTTTTACACTGGCTACCAGGCAATAATACTGTTATTAATTACAATGGTAATGAGATAATAGCTAATAAAATTACTAGTCAGGCGGAAATAATTTTTCTTTTAGATTTTAGTCATTTAAGCAGAATTGCAACTTATGCTGATGCAATTAAAAATAGTAATGCAACCAAAGTTATGATTGATCATCATCAAGACCCCGATATGGATATTGCAGACATCATTTTTTCGGACATAAGCGCTTGCTCCACAGCTCAAATGGTGTTTGAGGTAATTGAAGCTATGGATATGAGTAATTATTTAAACAAAGTAATTGCCGAATGTTTATATGTAGGCATCATGACAGATACCGGCAGTTTCAAATACGCATCAACCACTGCAAAAACACATCATGTAATTGCCGAACTGATTAATGCAGGAGCTGAAAACGCTAAAATTCATGATTTGATTTACGATAATTCATCTGCCACAAGAATTCAACTATTAGGATATTGTTTGAATGAAAAATTAAGACTTTATCCAGAAAATAATGCTGCAATTATTTCGTTAACAGATGAAGAATTAAAACGATTTGAATTTAAGAAAGGAGATACGGAAGGATTTGTTAATTATGCATTAGCAATTGAAGGGATTAAATTTGCTATTTTTATAGCCGAAAAAGATGGAATAGTTAAACTTTCCTTACGCTCAAAAGGAGACTTTAAAGTAAATCAAATTGCTAATAAATATTTTAGCGGAGGAGGGCATATGAATGCTTCAGGTGGAATGTCTGAACTTTCTGTAAATGACACGATTATAAAAGTTGAAAAAATAATAATAAAATATAAATCTGAACTAACTAAAATTAATTAAACTATGAGAAAAATAACAATCCTATCCATGCTATGCGCTATAACATTAAGCTCATTTTCACAAAATATTTTCAATAAAAAAGAGAATAAAATTAACAATAATGCAAAATCAAATTTAGAAAACGGTATGTACGCAAAAATCAACACAAGTAAAGGAGAAATCCTAATACAATTGGAATATGAAAAAACTCCACTTACAGTAGCCAACTTTGTTGGGCTAGCTGAAGGAACATTGAAAAATAATAAAAAGGATAAAGGCACTCCTTACTATGATGGATTAAAATTCCACAGAGTAATTGCTGACTTTATGGTTCAAGGCGGCTGTCCTGATGGTAATGGAACAGGGGATCCTGGATATAAATTTGCTGATGAATTCCATACTGACTTAAAGCATGATAAAGGAGGAATTTTATCTATGGCAAATTCAGGACCTACTACTAATGGATCGCAATTCTTTATCACACATAAAGAAACACCTTGGCTAGATGGAAAACATTCAGTTTTCGGACATGTAGTAGAGGGAATGGATGTTGTGAATTCAATTGCACAAGATGATGTAATGAACTCAGTAACTATTATAAGAGAAGGTAACAATGCAAAAGCATTTGATGCTAATAGCGTATTTGAAACTGCTCAAGCAGGTATTGAAAAAGCAAATGCTGAAAAAGCAAATAAAGCCGCTGAAACAATGAAGAAATTAACAGAAGGCGCTACAACTACCAAAAGTGGTTTAGCTTACTTTATGATTAAAGAAGGTGGTGGCGCTCAAGCAAAAGCAGGACAAACAGTATCTGTACACTATACTGGCAAATTAGCTGATGGTACAAAATTTGATTCTTCTCACGATAGAAAAGCTCCTATTGAATTTCCATTAGGAGAAAGAAGAGTAATACCAGGATGGGATGAAGGAATTGCTTTATTAAAGGTAGGAGGAAAAGCAACTTTTATTATACCACCTCACTTAGCTTATGGTGAAAGAGGTGCAGGCGGAGTAATACCTCCAAATGCAACTTTAATTTTTGAAGTAGAGCTAATGGGCATTAAAGAAAGTGTTGAGGACCCTCATAAGGGCCACAATCATTAATCAATAGAAGTATTAACAACCATGAGAAATGGGAGTTAAATAAAATCATTATTTGAATATTATAGAAAAGGCTGACATTTGTTGGCCTTTTCTTATTTAAGAGAAAAATAAGAGTAATTTTGCCGCCTAAAATTTTAATATGCAATCAATCAGAAACATAGCAATCATTGCCCATGTCGATCACGGAAAAACAACCTTAGTCGATAAAATTATTGACCATTGTAAAGTTCTTGATGAAAGAAAAGAGAGAACAGAATTATTGTTAGATAGTAATGATTTAGAAAGAGAAAGAGGAATTACAATTCTTTCAAAAAATGTATCTGTTACTTACAAGGATGTAAAGATTAATGTAATTGACACTCCTGGGCACGCAGATTTTGGAGGAGAAGTGGAGCGCGTACTTAAAATGGCTGATGGCGTATTATTATTAGTTGATGCCTTTGAAGGAGCTATGCCACAAACAAGGTTTGTATTAAGTAAAGCAATTGAATTAGGATTAAAACCTATTGTTGTAGTAAATAAAGTAGACAAAGAAAATTGCACTCCTGATTTAGTGCAAGATGCAATTTTTGATTTAATGTTTAATTTAGATGCTACTGAGGATCAATTGGATTTTGCCACCATTTTTGGCTCTTCAAAACAAGGTTGGATGAGTTTAGATTGGAAAGAGAAAACAGATAACATTTCTGCTTTATTAGATGTTGTGATTTCTGAAATTCCTGCAGCACCATACAATGAGGGAAACTCACAAATGCAAATTACATCATTGGATTATTCTAAGTTTGTTGGCCGTATTGCAATTGGTCGTATTTTCAGAGGAGATTTAGTTGAAGGAAAAGAGTATGCGCTCTGCAAAGCCAATGGTGTAAGAAAAAAAGTAAGGATTAAAGAGTTGCATGTATTTGATGGTATGGGTAAAGCACAAGTAAAAACAGCTCGTGCTGGTGACATTTGTTCAATGGTTGGTATTGATGATTTTGAAATTGGAGATACTTTAGCTGATTTAGATAACCCTGAAGAATTACCAAGAATTGCAATTGATGAGCCTACTATGAGCATGCTCTTTACAATTAATAATTCTCCTTTCTTTGGGAAAGAAGGAAAATACTGTACGTCTCGTCATTTAAGAGATAGATTATATAAAGAGCTAGAAAAAAATTTAGCTCTAAAAGTAGAAGACGGAACTTCTGAAGAAAAATTTAATGTTTTTGGTAGAGGTATCTTGCATTTGTCAGTGCTTATTGAAACTATGCGTAGAGAAGGATTTGAATTACAAGTTGGTAAGCCACAAGTTATTTATAAAGAAATTGATGGCAAGAAATGTGAGCCAATGGAAACATTAGTTATTGATATTCCTGCTGAATTTTCTGGTAAAGCGATTGATTTGGTTACTCAAAGAAAAGGAAATATGTTAGTAATGGAACCAAAAGGTGATTTACAACATTTAGAATTTGATATCCCTTCAAGGGGATTAATTGGATTAAGAAATAATATGCTTACTGCTACTGCAGGAAATGCAATTATGACACACCGATTCAGAGAATACGGAGCTCATAAAGGAGAAATTGCTGAACGAATGAAAGGGTCATTAATATCAATGGAATCTGGAAGTTCAACGGCATTTTCAATTGGAAAGCTACAAGATAGAGGAAGATTTTTCATTTCACCAGGCGCAGAGATATATAAAGGACAAGTAATTGGAGAAAATAGTCGTGAAGATGATTTAGATATAAATGTTATTAAAGGAAAACAATTAACAAATATGAGAAAATCAGGTTCAGATGCTGCAATAGTAATTGCTCCTAAAATTGATTTCTCGTTAGAAGAAAGTATGGAGTATATTCAAGCTGATGAGTATTTAGAAGTTACGCCAGAATCATTAAGAATGCGTAAGATAAGCTATCGATAAAAATAAAATGTAGATAAAAGAATGGAGGCGTAAAACCCTCCATTTTTATTATCTATTTTTGAACAAATGAATTTATCTAAGGAAATAGCAGTAATTGGAGGAGGAGCTGCTGGTTTTATGGCCGCTATTACTGCAAAAGAAATTAATCCGGAGGCTAGTGTTACTATCTTTGAGAAAACAGACAAAGTACTTATAAAAGTAAAAGTATCTGGAGGTGGGAGGTGCAATGTAACCAATGCAACCTTTAGTATTTCCCAACTTATCAAAAATTATCCAAGAGGAGGAAGGGAGCTCAAGAAATCATTCAATCACTTTTTTACAACCGACACTGTTAATTGGTTTGAAAGCAGAGGCGTAAGTTTAAAAACAGAAGCAGATAACAGAATGTTTCCTTCTAGTAATAATTCGCAAACTATTATTGATCTATTACTAAATACGGTTGAAAATTTAGCCATCAGGATTTCTTATAAAAGTAAAGTTAACGCTATAAATCATAATGAGAATGAAATAAACCTATCCATTAATGGAGAAACACTCGCTTTTGATAAAGTGATAATTGCAAGTGGAGGAAGCTCAAAAGAAAGTGGACTAGATTGGTTAAAAAAATTGGGATATAAAATTATAAGCCCAGTACCTTCATTGTTTACATTTAATATGCCTAAAAACCCAATAACTGAACTTATGGGGCTTAGCGTAATTAATGTGATTACAAGTATCAAAGGAAGTAAATTTAAGCAAACTGGACCCCTTTTAATTACCCATTGGGGAATGAGCGGACCAGCAATACTTAAACTATCTGCCTGGGGAGCTCAGGATTTGGCAAAGCAAAACTATAATTTTAGCGTACAGGTAAATTGGTTAGCAATGAATGAAGAGAAGTTAAGAAGTCAATTTAGCAGTTTAACTTCAAGCAGGAAGCAAATGTACAAGCATAATCCTTTAGAAATTCCTAAACGTTTATGGCATTTTATGTTGAATAAATTAGAAATAGCTGAAAAACAAATTTGGAATGAATTAGCTAAAAAGAATAAAAATCGCCTGATTAATATGCTTCTAAATGATGAGTTTGAAGTAAAAGGAAAAACAACTTTTAAAGAAGAGTTTGTAAGTTGTGGAGGGATAGATTTATCAGAAATAGATATGCAAACTATGGAAAGTAAACGCCATAAAGGAATTTACTTTGCAGGAGAATTATTAAATATTGATGGAGTAACCGGTGGGTTTAACTTTCAGGCCGCTTGGACGACAGGTTACTTGGCTGGAAAAAATAGTGCATTATGAATTTATTAGCAGTAGAAAATTTAGGTAAGAATTTTGGAGAAAGAATCCTTTTTGAAGGGCTTAGTTTTGGTTTATCCAAAGGAGATAAAGTAGCTTTAATTGCCAATAATGGAACAGGAAAATCATCAATGCTAAAAATATTGGCAGGACAAGATTCTTCAGATGAAGGAGAGGTAATTTTCAGGAATGAATGTAAGGTTTCTTATCTTTCTCAAGATGCTATATTTGATGATAAATTAACTATAAATGAACTTATAAATAGCGCGCATAATAAAATAAGTATTTTGGTAAAGGATTATGAAAAAGCAGTAGAGAATCATAGCAAGGAGGGGAGTTCACAAACTGAAAAACTGGCAGAAGAACTTACTGCCAAAATGGAGCAAGAAAATGCTTGGGATTATCAAAGGAGGAGTGAGCAAATATTATCAAAATTTAATATCAATAATCTTCAGCAAAAAGTAGGTGCATTATCAGGTGGTCAAAAGAAGAGACTATCCCTGGCACTTTTATTATTAGAAAATGCAGATATATTACTTTTAGATGAACCAACCAACCATTTAGATATATCAATGATAGAATGGTTAGAAAAATACTTACAACAACAAAATATAACCCTATTAATGGTAACTCACGATAGGTATTTCTTGGAGCGAGTTTGTAATCATATTTTAGAATTAGAAGGAGGTAATTTATATCATCATAAAGGGAATTTCTCCTATTTCTTAGAAAAAAGAGCTGAGCGAGAAAGTAATTTTGATGTAGAAATATCCAAAGCTCAGAAGCTTATGAAAAAAGAGCTTGAATGGATAAAGCGATCACCAAAAGCAAGAACTACAAAATCAAAAGCTAGAATAGATAACTTTGATAAAATAAAGAAAAAAGCAAGCTCTAAGAGAATAACCCAAGAACTGAATATTGATGTAAAAATGGATAGGATAGGAGGTAAAATCCTAGAACTAAAAAATATTAAGAAAAGTTATGGGGATTTAACTATCCTTGATGGGTTTAACTATACATTCAAAAAAGGAGAGCGCATAGGAATACTAGGTAAAAATGGAGTAGGGAAAAGTACTTTTTTAAACATTATAACAGGCAGAGAAAAGCCTGATAGTGGTAAAATTAATGTAGGAGAAACCATCAATTATGGTTATTTTACTCAAGGAGGATTAGATACTGATGAAGATAGAAGAGTAATAACTGTACTTAAAGATATTGCAGAATTTATTGTAATGTCTGACAAAAGAAAAGTAAGTGCTTCACAGTTATTAGAACACTTTATGTTTACTCCAGAAATGCAATTCACTGAAGTAAAAAGATTAAGTGGTGGGGAAAGAAGAAGGTTATATCTACTTACTGTACTCATGAGAAATCCTAATTTTTTGATTTTAGATGAGCCAACCAATGATTTGGACTTGCTTACCTTAACTAAATTAGAGGAATTCCTCTTACAATATAAAGGTTGCTTGATACTGGTATCACACGATAGATTCTTTATGGATAAATTAACTGAGCACCTTTTTGTATTTACAGGAAATGGAGAGATAGAGGATCATTATTCTACTTACTCTCAATATCGTAAAAAAGAAATAGCCCAAGAAAAAGAGTTTAAAAAGATTCAACATCTAGAAAAGCAAAATTCAAAAGTTAAACCTCCTAAAATGAAACTTTCTTTTAATGAGCAATTTGAGTATAATAATCTAGAAAAAGAACTTTCTGAACTAGAAAAAGAAAAAAAAGAATTAGAAGTTTTGATCCAAGAACCTGATATTGAATTATTAGAAATTATGGAAAAAAGCAAACGCCTAGGTATATTAATTGATCTTATTGATAAAAAAGAACTAAGATGGATGGAGCTTGATGAAATGCAATAATTATGTCTTTTAAATGGAATAATTATTTAATTTAGCAAAATCTATTATAATCTTAAGAAATTAAAACTATGAAAAAACTACTTTTAACAACAATATGCTTGGCATTTGCCACTTTTAGTTTTTCTCAGCAACTTAGTAGGTATGTTGTATCGATTGGTGGTAACTATTCTAGTGTTGGAGGATATAGCAATTCTTCAACAATTGGAGAGACTATGGTAACTACACTTACTTCAGGATCTTATGTGTTAACACAAGGTTTTCAGCAGTCTTTTAGTGCTCCTGTAGATCCTAGCATAACAATTACCAACCCAATGGATGGCTCTATTCATTATTGTTTAGATAATCCAACAATTGGTTTTGTAGTAAGTAATTTTACTGTTGGTTTGCCTGGTAGTGGTGGAGATGGACATATCCATTATTCTGTTAATGGCAGCGCAGGGCCAATGCAATATGATACAAATCATATTCAATTAACTAATTTAGCAAATGGTTCATATCAGTTTATTGTGGAGTTAGTAGATAATTCTCATAATTCATTTATTCCTGTTATTTCAGATACAGTTAATTTCACAATCAATATAATCTTAGGTTGTATGGATTCAACTGCATCTAACTATAGCTCTACAGCTACTTGTGATGATGGCACTTGTACTTACTGTGTGTATGGTTGTATGGATCCTTTATATACTGAATATGATGCCAATGCTACCTGTGATGATGGTTCATGCTTAACGCTTATAAGTACTAATACCTGTACTAATCCTTCCCCTACGAATGCTTATATTACTGAATTAATTCATGATAGAGCAAGAGTAAATTGGGATAATATGAATGATGCTAATTGTAT
>JABGVU010000030.1 GCA_018645865.1 Flavobacteriales bacterium | reverse complement strand
TCTAGCACATCTGCCTGGTCAAGTGTTCAATCGTTTAATACATTAACACCTTGTACGACACCTATTAATACATTAACAAGTAATATTACACTTAGTAGTGCTACACTTGGATGGGATGCTGTTTCTGGTGCTCTGGGTTATCAGGTAAGGTTTAAGGAGGATGGTACTTCCTGGGGGTCTTGGATTTATGATATAGTTTATGTTACTACTTTAAGTAAAACTGGTTTATTATCAAATACGGAATACGAGTGGGAGGTTCGTTCTTTCTGTGATTCTTCTATGATATCGGTTTCTGCTTGGGAAGATGAAGAATTTGAAACTTTAGAACTATGTGGAACTGCTACTAATTTATCTGTTCCTAGTAATCTTATAGGAGTTAGTACGGCACAATTAAAATGGAAACCAGCCATCTCGGATCACTTTACAGTTGCTTTTAAGGATGTATTGTCTGCTACTTGGGATACTTTATTGCTTACGGGTAATACGGTTACTGCTCTTACTACTTTACCTCTAGGAGTAACGGCTACAACAGTTACGCAAGGATCTTATAGAAAGTTAAATTTAATAGGTTTAACATCAGGAACAACTTATGATTGGCAGGTAATGGTTTCATGTAATGCTGGAAATTTGAATAATTCATCTTTTGTGAATGGACTTAACTTTACGACTAATTCAGCACCTTGTACGACACCTATTAATACATTAACAAGTAATATTACACTTAGTAGTGCTACACTTGGATGGAATGCTGTTTCTGGAGCTTTGGGATACATAGTAAGATACAAAGAAGTAAATCAAGCTTGGGGAACATTTACTTATGATACAGTAAATACTAATTCATATTCATCATCAGCTTTATCACCAGGGATTGCTTATCATTGGCAAGTGAATAGCGTATGTGATTCTAATGCTAATAATAATTCTGTGTTTTCAAGCTTTGTTGTTTTTAATACAGTTAATGGATGTGCTAAACCAAATAATATAATTGTTGATTCTATTACAACATCATCATTTGCATTAAGTTGGGATACAGTGTCAAATGCTTTTGATTACAGACTTATTTATTATGTAGTCGGCTCTCCATGGAGTACAAGAATTGACACTATAATAACATCAAATTCACACAATATAACAGGATTAATTTCGAATGAGAATTATCGCTGGAGGATTAGAACAAACTGTAATTCTTCAAGTAGTTATAATTCTGGTTGGACTGCATGGGACACTCTTACAACATTATCATCAATTAGAATTACAGCTGGGGATACTCAATTAGGTAAAAATTTAAATGTTTTCCCTAACCCAACAAGGGGGCTATTTAATATTAGCTTTACTGCTGAAAAAGTAAATAATTTCGAAATTACTATAATTGATGCTTTTGGACAAATTGTTTCAAATGAAAAGAGGCAAGATTTTGTAGGAGAATATACAAAGAAGGTTGACCTGTCAAATTGGCCAAGAGGAATCTATATGGTTCAGATTAAAACTAAAGACTCTTTTGTGAGTAAAAGAATTGTCTTACAGTAAAAGGTTTGCGAGATTAAATAAATCTTCTTATGTTTGTAGCCGAAAATAGGGAAGGAAAGAGGAAGAGGCTGTCAGCCTCTTCTTTTTTTACATAGCATTATGATATCAAAAGAAGAAATAAAAAGAGTAGCTGAACCAAAGATTAAAGAACAAGGTGGTTTCTTTGTGGATGTGAAAGTGAACACTGCCAATGTTATCACTATATTCTTTGATAGAATGGAAGGTGTTCAGGTAGGACATTGTTTGCTAATAAGTAAATACATTGAAGAGCACTTTGATAGAGAGGTGGAAGATTACGAGCTTACTGTTTGTTCTGCAGGCCTAGAAAATCCCTTTATGGTTGACGAGCAATATCAAAAATACATTGGGAAAGAAGTTGGTGTTTTGTTAACTAACGGAAAAAGAAAAACAGGCGTTATTCTTTCTTATGATAAATCACTTCTACTTGAAGTAGTAAAAAAGAAAAAAGGAAGTAGAAAAAATTATATATTAGAAGAAGTAAGTATTCCAAAAAAAGAAATAAAAGAAACTAAACTTAAAATAAATTTTAAATAAACAGAATGCAAGTAGAAAATTTAATTGAATCATTTTCAGAGTTTAAAGAGGTTAAGAATATTAATCGTGAAACTATGATGAATATCTTAGAGGATGTTTTTAAAACGGTATTAACTAAAAAATATGATGAACAAGGAAATTTTGATATCATTATTAATGTTGATAAAGGTGATTTAGAAATATGGAGAAATAGAGAGGTAGTTCAAGATGGAGAAGTAGAAATTCCTATTGCACAAATCTCTTTGTCTGAGGCTTTAAAAATTGAAGATGATTATGAGGTAGGAGAAGAAGTTTCCGAGCAAGTAAGTTTTGAATCAGAATTTGGAAGAAGGCAAGTGCTTTCTATTCGCCAGCATTTAATGGCTCGTATTGCTGACCAGCATAGAGATGAGTTAATGAAACGTTATGAAGAGAGAATTGGTGAGATTATTCATGGTGAAGTTTACCAAATATGGAGAAATGAAATCTTATTACAAGATGATGAAGGAAATGATTTATCTTTACCAAAATTAGAGCAAATTCCTAGGGATTATTTCAAAAAAGGAGAATCGGTAAGAGCAGTGATTAAGGAAGTAAGTCTTAAAAATAATAAAGCAAATATTGTTCTTTCTCGTATTGCTCCAGAGTTTATTGAGCGTTTATTTGAGCAAGAAGTTCCTGAGGTATTTGATGGCATTATAACTATTAAAAATGTAGTTAGAATTCCTGGTGAAAGAGCTAAAGTAGCTGTAGAATCGTATGATGATAGAATTGATCCTGTAGGCGCATGTGTAGGAATGAAGGGATCAAGAATTCATAGTATTGTTCGTGAGTTGAAGAATGAAAATATTGATGTTGTAAATTATACTGAAAATTCTCAATTGTTAATTACAAGAGCATTGAATCCAGCAAAAGTTACTTCTGTAAAGTTAGATGATGAAAAAATGAGAGCAAGTGTATTTATGGCTGCTGACCAAGTTTCATTAGCAATTGGTAGAGGAGGGCATAATATTAACTTAGCAGGAAAATTGTCAGGCTATGATATTGATGTATATAGAGATGCAGGTAGCTTTGAAGATGATGTTGCTATTGATGAATTTACAGATGAATTAGAAGTATGGGTAATTGATGCTTTAAAAGCGATTGGCTGTGATACAGCTAAAAGTGTACTAGATATTTCAGCAAAAGATTTAGTATTAAGAACAGATTTAGAAATTGAAACTGTAGAAAATATTCTGAGTATCTTAAGCTCAGAGTTTGAAGATTAATAAATAATTAAGACCTAAGTATGTCAGATAAAAAAAGCGTAAGGTTAAATAAGTTAGTTAAGGAATTTAATGTTAGTATTGACAGGATATATTCATTTCTTGAGAGAAAAGGTATTGAGGATTTAAAGCCTAACACAAAAGTATCTCATGATATCTATATGGATTTGTTAGGTGAATTTGATTCTGAGAAGAAAGCAAAATTATCAGCTGAGTTATTATCTAAAGAAAAAGAGTTAGCTAAAGCTGAAGAAATTATTAAACAGCAAGAAGCAGAGGAAAAAGCTCAAAAAGAAACTGAAGAGCAAGTAAAATTGCCTGCTAAAGATAAAATAATCAAGGTAAAAACGATAAAAAAGGAATTGGAAATTTTTGGTAAAGTTGATGTTGAATCAAAGAAAGCTATTAAGGTAAAACCAGAAAAACCTAAAGTTGTTGTAGATACTCCAAAACAAGAAGAACCTAAGAAAGTAGATGGGATTATTAAAGCAACTGCCGATAAACTTAGAGGGGTTAAAGTAACTGGAGAAACAATTGATTTAGCTCAATTTAAAAATTCAGAAAACACTGAGAAAAAGAAAAGAGTAAGAATTGTAAAAGCTAAGGTTGACCCTAAGAAGTTTAAGAAAGCAGTAAAACCTGTTAAAAAAACAGTTGAAATCTCACCAGAAGAGGCTCAAAAAAGAGTAAGAGAAACGTTAGCTAAATTACAAGGAAAAGGAGGTAAAAAATCATCTGTAAAAAATAGAAAAGATAAAAGACAAGCGCATAGAGATGTTGCTGATGTTGAAAGTCAGGCAAAAGCAGCAGGAGATCAAACAATAAAGATTGCAGAGTTTGCTACGGCAAGCGAGTTAGCAGTTTTAATGGATGTTGCTGTTACTGAAATTGTAACGACTTGTATGAGTCTTGGTATGATGGTGAGTATGAACCAAAGGTTAGATGCTGAAACAATTCAAATGTTGGTAGAGGATTTCGGTTTTAAAGTTGAATTTGTAGGAGCTGATGTACAAGAATCTATTGAAGAAATTGTTGATACTGAAAATCAATTAGAAACGCGTGCTCCTATTATTACAATTATGGGACATGTTGATCATGGAAAAACTTCATTGATGGATTATATAAGAGAAACAAATGTAATTGCAGGTGAATCAGGTGGGATTACGCAGCATATTGGGGCGTATGAGGTGACATTAAAAAATGGAAAACAAATTTCATTCTTAGACACACCAGGACATGAGGCGTTTACTGCAATGCGTGCTAGAGGAGCAAAAGTCACTGATATTGTAGTAGTAGTAGTAGCGGCTGATGATAGGGTGATGCCACAGACGAAAGAGGCAATTAGTCATGCTCAAGCGGCTGGGGTCCCTATTATCTTTGCAATTAATAAAATTGACAAACCAACTGCTGATATTGAAAAAATTAAAGGAGAATTAGCAGAAATGAACCTTCTTGTTGAAGATTGGGGGGGGAAATATCAATCGCAAGATATATCAGCTAAGGTGGGAACTGGAGTTCCTGAAATTTTAGATAAAATTATTTTAGAAGCTGAAATGCTTGATCTAAAAGCAAATCCTAATAGAAATGCACAAGGAACAGTTATTGAAGCTTCATTGGATAAAGGGAAAGGTTACCTGTCTACTTTATTGGTACAAAAAGGAACATTAAATGTTGGAGATTATGTTTTAGCAGGCTCTTATTCAGGGAAAGTAAAAGCTTTATTGGACGAAAGAGGTGAGAAAAGAAATAATGCAGGACCTTCAACTCCCGTAGTGTTATTAGGTTTAGATGGCGCGCCAACAGCAGGAGACGAATTCCATGTTATAGAAAATGAGCAAGAAGCGAAAAAAATTGCTTCAAGAAGAGCTCAATTACAAAGAGAACAAAGTATACGAACGCAGAAACATCTAACTCTTGATGAGATTGGAAGAAGAATTGCTTTGGGTGGTTTTCAGGAAATTAATGTGATTATTAAAGGTGATGTTGATGGGTCTATTGAAGCATTGTCTGATACTTTACAACAACTTTCTACTGAGGAGATAAAAGTAAATATTATTCAAAAGGCGGTAGGTCAAATTTCAGAATCGGATGTGATGTTAGCGGCAGCTTCTGATGCAATTATTATTGGTTTCCAAGTTAGACCGTCATTAAATGCGCGTAAATTGGCAGAAGCTGAACAAATTGATATTAGATTATATTCTATAATTTATAAAGCAATTGAAGAATTGAAAATGGCAATGGAGGGTATGCTTAGGCCTGATGTTGAAGAAAAAATTGTTTGTAATATTGAAATTAGAGAAACCTTTAAAATTTCTAAGATTGGAACTATCGCAGGTTGTATGGTGCTAGATGGCTCATTAACAAGACAAACAGGGGTAAGACTTATCCGTGATGGTGTAGTAGTTTATACTGGTAAATTATCATCATTAAAACGTTTCAAGGATGATGTTAATGAAGTGAAAAAAGGATTTGAATGTGGTATGTCAATAGAAAATTTTAATGACCTTAAAGTAGGTGATATTATTGAAGGATATGAAGAGGTAGAAGTAAAAAGAGTATTAAAATAAACTCTTAATTTCTTAACTGAGAAAAATTAATAATCTCAGGAATAGGATAAGCACCAGGAAAGTTTTTACTTATCTGGTTCTTTATTTTTATAGCCTCTAGTTTTGTTCTACAGTTCCCAACTCTCAATTTATAATATGGAGGTTTATGGGTTAAATAAATTGGGATTTCAGGATAATTTTTAATAAAATTATTTTTTTCTTGAATTATTAATTTTCTTTTGGCCATAGAAAATAATTGAACACGCCACCCTACGACTCCATTTTTGGCTTTTAAGATGTTTTCGTATTTATGAACTAAGGCGTCTATCCCTTGTACATTTACACTAGTAATCTCGTTGTTTTCATTGAAAGTAGTGTCAGTTTGAGCAACTAAAATAAAAGGTAAAGCAATAAATATAAAGAGTATTTTTTTCATCCTTCAAAAATATAAAATAAAATGAGTTTGCTTTTCTTATTTTTGCAAAGTGAGATTCTCGTATACATTTAAGGTTGATAGACCAAGTGAATTAATTAAGTTATTGCTTTATAAAAGCCAAATGCTTAATTACATTAGCGTATTGGACTCCAATACTAAAAGCAATCAAACTAGCTTGCCTGTTGATTATATTAATTATGATTTGATTGCAGGCGTAGATGCTCTTGAAGTACTTAATGTTGATAGTGATTCCTTTATTGCTTTGCAAAATTTTTATAACAAACATAACGATTGGTTATTTGGCTACCTTTCTTATGATTTGAAGAATGAAGTAGAGCAGTTAACTTCTAATAATGATGATGGGATAAAAGCAAACAGTTTATCTTTCTTTATCCCTAGATATGTTTTATTATTAAAAGGCAATACATTGGAAATTCAGAGTTATGAAAGTAAGGGAGATTGCCAGCAATTTTTAGCTTATCAGCAATTAAATTGGAATGATGATAGCAATGCGATACAGTTAAAGCAAAGAGATACTAAAGCAAAATATTTAGAAAAAATTGGAGTAATTAAAAAACATATTCAAAGAGGGGATATTTATGAAGTGAATTATTGTCAGGAGTTTTTTTCTGAACAAGTAATTCTTAATCCTCAACAAGTATTTCTGGAATTAAATACAAATGCACAAACTCCCTTCGCTTCGTTTTTAAAACTAAATGATTTGCATATAATGTGTGCTAGCCCTGAAAGATTTATTAGAAAATCAGGAAATAGAATTATCTCACAGCCTATAAAAGGAACAAGAAAAAGAGGAAGGAATTTAGCTGAAGATAAGATTTTAATAAAAGAATTTATTGAAAGTGAAAAAGAAATTTCAGAAAACGTAATGATTGTTGACTTAGTACGTAATGATTTATCAATTACAGCTAGTAAAGCCAGTGTAAATGTGAAGGAATTATGTGGAATTTATACTTTTAAGAAAGTACATCAGATGATTAGTACTATATCATCAAAGGTGGATGATAAAATCAATGTTATTCAGATATTAAAATCAATTTTCCCCATGGGTTCTATGACAGGCGTTCCTAAACTTAGAGCAATGGAACTCATTGAGCAACTAGAGGAATTTAAAAGAGGAATTTTTTCTGGAGCGATAGGTTATATTACTCCAAAAGGAGATTTTGATTTTAATGTTGTTATCAGAACAATTTTGTATAATGCGAGTACAAAATACTTGTCAGTGGCTGTTGGAGGTGCCATTACGATTAAATCGAATGCAAATGAGGAATATGAAGAGTGTTTGATAAAGGTAAGACCCATTTTTGAGGTATTAAATTTTCAATGTGATGAAAAATAAAGTGCAAAATTATATTACTGAAAAATCTCTTTTCAAAAGAGAAGATAAGCTTATTTTAGGCATAAGTGGGGGTGCTGATAGCGTTTGTTTAATGCATATTCTTCTGTCATTAGGATATTCATTTGAATTAGCACATTGTAACTTCAATTTGAGAGGAGAAGAATCGAATGCTGATGAATATTTTGTTAAAGAATTAGCAAAAAAATACCAATTAAAAATTTATGTAAAACATTTTGATACTTTGGTTTATGCTACTAAAAATAAGATTTCTCCACAAATGGCGGCTCGTGATTTAAGATATGCTTGGTTTGAAAAATTGTTGATTAAGTCAAGCGCTAAATACTTAGCTATTGCTCATCATGCTAATGATGATGTAGAAACCTTTTTTATTAATCTAGTAAGAGGGTCAGGGTTAAAAGGTTTTTTGGGGATTAAAGAAAAAAATAATACGATTGTTAGACCTTTGCTTTCAGTTTCACGATTAGAAATTGAGCAATATCTAAAAGAAAGTGGTTTAGTTTTTAGAGAGGATAGTAGTAATGCTTCTGTGAAATATTTGCGCAATAAAATAAGGCATGAGTTAATGCCTTTGTTGGCTGAGATGAATCCAAGTATCCAGCAAACTGTAAAGGGTGAGATGAAAATTTTGGAAGGTGTTGCTCAGATTTATGCTGCCAAAGTTGAAAAAGTAAGAAAGGATTTAATACAAGAAAAAAATGGAATTGTGAAGTTTAAAATTTCAGCTTTATTAGCGATAAATCCTTTCTATAACTATTTGTATGAATTCTTATCTCCTTATGGTTTTTATACTGTGGAGGCAATTTCAAAAGCATTGCAGGGGCAAAGTGGTAAACAGTTTTTTTCTGCAACTCATCAATTAGTCGTGGACAGAGAAAACATTTTTATCTCTCTTTTAAATAAAGATAATGAGGTATTTGAAATTACTGAAAAAACTATAGGTTTAGTCCATCCGCTAGAAATAAAATTTAAAATTACAGATGATAAAACTATTATTTATGATAATAATATCGCCCAATTGGATTTTGAAAAATTAAAATTTCCTTTAACTTTACAAAAATGGAAACAAGGGGATAAATTCATGCCATTAGGAATGAAAAAATTTAAGAAATTAAGTGATTTTTTCATTGACAATAAATTTTCAATAATAGATAAACAAGAACAATGGCTGTTATGTTCTGATCTTGATATTGTTTGGTTGGTGGGCTGCAGAATTGATGAAAGGTACAAGCTAGAAACCAATACAAAAAAAGTGTACATTGCACAACTTTAAATTTATAGAGGAATGTCAGAGTTTGATTTTATAGAAAAACAATATTTGGGACTTAATAAAATGTCGCTTAGTAGAAGAATATCATTGGCAATTTTTTGTTTAGTTGCTTATTATTGGAGAGAAAATCATGATAAAGCAGGAGAGTTGTACTTCTTTATTGGGATTGGGATTATGGTAATTTCAATATTACTTTTTTTTATTTTACATTTTAAAACTCAAGTAATAAATGGCATGACATTGCTTGCAACATTAAATCCAAACCCTTATACTTACGCACAAAACCAAAAAACAACAAGTGTTTATCCTTAGGCTTTAGCCCTAAGTTTTCTATCGCTTTTTCTTTAGG
>JABGVU010000063.1 GCA_018645865.1 Flavobacteriales bacterium | reverse complement strand
CATCTTGGTTATGGCCAATATCAGTTTTTGATGGAATCCGTAATCCTGATAATGAAGAAATAAACTACTACTACCCTACAAATGACTTAGTAACTGCACCAGAAATTCTTTTCTTTTGGGTAGCTCGTATGATTATGGCAGGGTATGAATACAGGCAAGAATTACCTTTCAAAAATGTTTATCTTACAGGATTAGTTAGAGATGAGCAAGGTAGAAAAATGAGTAAATCATTAGGAAACTCACCTGACCCAATTACATTCATGAAACAATATGGTGCTGATGGAGTAAGAGTTGGAATGTTGCTTTCCTCTCCTGCTGGAAACGACTTACCTTTTGATGAAGGGCTCTGCGAACAAGGGCGTAATTTCTCTAATAAAATATGGAATGCTTTCCGTTTGATTAAAGGATGGGAAGTTGCTGAAGTTGAACAAGTAGAAAGTTCAAAACAAGCGATAGATTGGTTTGAAAACAAAATAAGTAAAACCATTACTGAAATTGATGATTCCTATAGTAAATATAGAATTTCAGAAGCCTTAATTAGTACTTACAGATTAGTTTGGGATGATTTCTGTTCATGGTACCTAGAAATAGTAAAACCAAACTATGGTAGCCCAATGGATAGCATTACTTATGTTAAAACGATTGAGCAACTAGAAAATATACTAAAACTATTGCATCCGTTTATGCCTTTCCTTTCAGAAGAAATATGGCACTTAATTGATGATAGAGAAGAAGATATTATTGTTGCTGATTGGCCAAAATCAACAAGTGTAAACGAGCAATTATTAACTGATTTTCAAAAGACAGCTGAGGTAGTTGCAGGAATTAGAACAATAAGGAAAGAACAAAATATTGCAAACAAAGAAAAATTAGAACTATTGGTAATCGACAACCAAAAATCCAATACTAATTTAGATGCTATTATTTCAAAATTAGGAAACCTTACAAGTGTAAATACTACGGCTGAAAAACCAAATGGTGCTTTTAGTTTTATGGTAAAATCAAACGAATACTTTATCCCATTAGGTGAAAACATTGATGTAGCAACAGAAATTGAGAAACTAGAGAAGGAATTGAATTATATCAAAGGCTTCTTAGAATCGGTGGAAGGAAAATTAAGCAATAATCGCTTTATAAATAATGCCCCTGAACAAGTAGTTGTAAATGAAAAGAACAAAATGGCTGATGCTAAAGCAAAAATTGAAATACTAAACACTAAAATTAAGGATTTAGCCAGTGCTTAGAATTCTTATCTTACTACTTATCAGTAGCCAAATTTTTGCCTCATCGCCTATAGAAAAGAAAGAACTTAGTGGGCACTTTGATTTAGGCCTGAATTATACCCAAAATATTGACAAAACTTTGCAATTTAACAATGTGTTTTTAGCTAAATACAAGCATAAGAAATCAGTAATAAGTCTGAATAACAATATATCTTTCATTAGTAAAACAGGAGAAGAGAAAGTACTAAACAAAGGGGTTCAGGATTTAAAATACTCATTAAACACAAACAGACTAGGTGCAAACTTAACTCTACAGCATTTGTATGATATTAATCGTTACATAAAAAGAAGATGGACTACAGGTATAGGAATTTCTTATGCAGTAATAAAATCGAATATTGAAAGGGCTCGTTTAGGCATTTCACACCTAAGAGAAAGAGAAACACCAATGGAAGGAGAGCTAGAAATGAATACTCGAATGAGTGGTGGTATTGATTTCACTATCAAAATTCTAGATAATGTAGAGCTTATAAGCAAAAACAACTACCAACCCAACATTGAAAATATAGGTGATTTTAGATGGAAAATTAACCTTTCATTAAGGATAACAATTAATTCTCATTTTCTATTTAGCTTAAATAATACTTTTAATTACGATAGTTACCCTAAACTTGATATTCCTGAAATGGACTACCAACTTATTAATAGTTTTTCGTATACTTTTTAGACTAAGAAAAAGTTTGGTAATAAATTATCTTAATTTATAAAGGATTTATAGAGATCAACAATCGCTTTCGTCTTTTCATTAATCACCTTTCTACTAGTCAAATTCAATACAAGCTTTTTATTAATCTGTTTATCATCTTCATTCAGTTCGATGCCTATTAATTTATAATCTTTTTTTAAATCAAAAACAATCATTCCTTGATCTTTCAAAAAACTATATGTTATGGATTTACAATTAAGAAACAATCTCATTCCTTGAAATAAAGACATAAAAATGTTAGCTAAAGCTTGTTGTCTAATATGATACATTATTACCGTATTACATGAAAATGTTAATTCTCTGTAGTCATGCAAGTGCATAAAATTTTCTATTGGGATAAAGTTTTTATTAAAAATTCTTCTGCCTTCTGAAATAATATGTGCTTTATAGTCTTCATAATCATACGCACCATAACTAAGAGGAACAATAATATCCATGTTAGTAGTACTTTTAATAATCTCAAAAACATCAAGATGATTATTGGTGGAAGTTGCAGAATTACCCACTAAAATTGAATTTCCTAAACTTTTATTAGAAAACTTATCAAAGTTATTTATACCATAATTATAATCAATATACTCAGCAACTAGATTAAATTCATTTTTTATAACTTTAAATTCGTTTGGTAAAACAGTAATAACATAATTAATCAATTGCGCTAATTCTAACTCTTTTCTTAAAGGTTTTACTCTATATTTTATCAAATGATAAAAAGTAAAGAAATAAGAATCTTTAAGTTTTTGAAATAGAGTGTTTTTTTGGATAACACCCGTTAGTGGCTCAAAATTATTTTGAACTTTAAAGTGATCATACGCATCAGAGCCCCAAACAGACCATATAACTTTAACATGATTAGGTTTATGTTTTAAAATATATAGTTTTAAAGGGGATAGAAAATGAATTATTAATAATTGACAATCTTTATACACTAAATCAAGATCTAACTTATAACTAGAATTTGGTAATATTATCACATCTTCTTTGCTAGATGCATAAGTAAGTTTTTTATTATTAGAAAAAACAATGTACTTATTTAAACCATTTGAAACATTCTCAAAATTCTCAATAGTAATGTCAACAAATTTTTGATCTTCAAATAAGTGAACTATCATTTGAGCATAACTGTAAATTATTTATTTTCATTAATAAGACTTAAAGGGTACTCCAGACATTTTATCTTTATATTCTTTTTTCCATTTTGCTGGAACACCAACATAAACACCAGGCTTTTCAATAGTGCCATTTAACACTCCCCCGGAACCAACTAAAATAATATTCTGAATAATACAACCAGCAGACAATACAACACCAGAACCAAAGAAACAATTATCACATATTTTAACGCCACCACCTAAAGAAACATTATTAGCAAAATGATTGTTTTTACCAATAACACATCCATGACCTATTAAGGTGCCATGAGCCATACAAGTTCCTTCTCCTATAATGGTATTTTCATTAGCCGAACCTCTAACAATTGTAACATTAGAACCAATTTTACAATGTTTCTCAATAACCACACCTCCTAATTGATGTAGATATACTCTCTCTTCGTCATTCCACACCCACATTATGCCTTCAGCACCAATAACAGAATTTGCCTGTATTAAAACATCTGATTTAATCTCAGTTTCTGCATAAACAACAACATTTGGATGAATAATTACATTATCACTAATTGTGCACTTTCCAATAACACATCCTTTTCCAATAGATACATTTTCCCCAACAACTGCATCTTTATGTAAATAATAGCCATTAATAAAAACTAACTTACTTTCTTCTAAATAATCTTTTTTATATTTAATAGATAATTTATAAAATTCTAATTGAGGATTTTCACTTTTAACAAGATTAACTTGATTTAATATAGGATTAAAATTAGGCTTACAAAATAAAGTGCAATTTACTAAATGCTTTACATCTTCTGTATTATCCCCAACATAGTAAGTAATTGCAGATTCACCTGCATTAGATAAAACTGACAAATATTCTTCATTTTTCACTTTTAATTGTTTTTCTTAAATAATTTAGCTGGATTCCCATACCATATCTCATTATCTTTTACCTGAGATCTAACTTGTGAACATGCTCCAATAATACAGTTCTCTCCAATAGAAAATCCAGGCATTAAACAAACATTAGCTCCAATTAAAGTGCCATTACCTATCCTTCCTACATTTTTTTCATGACCTTTGGTTAAATCAGGAGTGTCAGTCAAAACAAAACTATATTTAACTGTAACATTAGAACCAATAATAGCATTAGCTGAAATAGTACATCTACTACCCATAGTAGTATTATCTCCAATTATAACACTATCTCTAATTTCACAATAGGCAGTAAATTTACAATTCTTACCAATTTTCGCGTTCTCTCTCACTATACAGAAAGGACCAATATGAGTGTTATCACCAATTTCTGCACCTTTTTCAATATATGCTAATGGGTGAATTTCAACATTTTTACCAATTTTCGCTTCATTTGAAATCATAATATTTTTTATAAGTTATTGATTAAAATTTCTATAATATTTTTTTGCTGCTCTTCTTTTAACTCTGGATACATTGGCAAACATAATATTTTATGGCTTATATGTCTAGAAATTGACATGAATTGCTTAGGCTTTATATAACCTAAAGTATCTAAAGAAGGGTAAAAGTATCTTCTTGGGTAAATATCATGTTCATTCAATGCTTTTTGCACTTTTAACAATTGTAATTCACTTTTCAATACAATTGGAAAATAGCTGTGATTTAAAGTTACGTATTCATTCATCTCTTGAAGTTGAACTTTTCCAACTAATTCCTTCTCATATAATTCAAACACTTTTTTCCTAGCTGCAGTTACAAGCTCTATTTCATCCAACATACATAAGCCCATTGCTGCTTCAAACTCATTCATTTTTGCATTTGTACCTAATTCTTGTATTGATTCTGTATTCTTAATACCAAAATTAATTAAATATCTTGCTTTCTGAACAAGAGTATCATCATTAATAATCAATGCTCCGCCTTCAATAGAATGAAATAATTTTGTAGCATGAAAACTTAAAGTAGAAATATCTCCATAATTTAAAATACTTTCATTTTTATACTCTACCCCAAAAGCATGAGATGCATCATATATTACTTTTAAGTCATTCTTTTTTGCAATAGCATCTATTTTCTCAACTTCACAACCATTTCCAAACACATGAACTGGAACAATAGCACTTGTATTTTTCGTTATCATATTTTCAATATTATTAGCCTCAAGGTTTAATGTTTCAGGATCTATATCTAAAAATATTGGATTTAAACCATTAGTTACAAGCGAACTAGTCGTTGCAACAAAACTGAATGGAGTCGTTATAACATCTCCTTTAATTCCCAAAGTCCTATATGCTATTTCTAAAGCAACAGTTCCATTACATACAAGAACAATATTCTTTACGCCAAGATATTCTGCTAGCCTTTTTTCTAATAATTTAACCATTGGCCCATTATTAGTTATCCAGCCATTAGCATAAATCTGATCTATGTACTTTTTGTATTTTTCTTTATCAGGTAAATATGTTTTTGTTACATTTATCATTTTAATCAACTAATTCATCAAAATTATTTTATTCTTATTGCAAATTTAAGATATTTTTTATTGACATTTGCCATAATATATCTAATATTAATCGCAACAAGATAACAGGCTATTGAAAAAGATAAATAGAAAAATTAAAAAGATAAAGAGAGGAATTAAAGATGATTTATTATCTAATTTTATTGTTCGAAAGATTTGGTCTATTTTTTCAAGAATAAACCAAAAACCATTATTTATCTTAGGCAATTTCAAGAGTGGAACGACTATTATTGCAAACTTATTAAGCAAAGCCACAAAACAGACTTTAACTTCTGATATTCACAGTGCAATAAAGCATGCTACCTTACAATTAGATTTTAATATACTAAATTGTGATGATTTTATAAAACAACATAAATATGAATTCTCTAAAGAAATAATTAAAGAGCCATTTCTTTCCTTTTATACTGAAGAACTGATAACATCCTTTCCTAATGCAAAATTTATTTGGATAGTTAGAAATCCTTATCAAAATATTAGAAGTATATTAAATCGATTAAAAATTCCCGGAAATTTACCAAAAATTAACTTTAATAACTTTGCTGAATTAGAAAAGAACCCAGCATGGAAATTAAATTTGCAATCAAAAATGTTTGGCTATAATAGCTCTAATTATATTGAAGCTTTGGCTTTTAGATGGAATTATGCAATTAATATTTACAAACAAAACATAGATAAAATCATATTGGTTAAATATGAAGATTTTATAATAGATAAGAAAAAATATATTGACGGTCTAGCGTTAGATCTAGGCTTTACTATACAAACAGATATTAGCAATTATGTTAATATTCAATATCAATCTAAAGGTAATGCTGAAATAGATTTAAAAGAATTTTTTGGAAAAAAGAATTATAAAATTATTGATAGATTATGCAAAGAGAATATGAAAGAATTAGGTTATTAAGATAACAACTTAGCCTTCAACTCTTTTAGTATTGAAGTAATATCCTTAGATAAATTAAAATACATTACAGATGGAATAGAAAAGATAACTACAACTATTGATTTCCAGATAATATCTGCAAAAGCATAGCTGGAATTAGGAAGAAAATTAAGTGCAAAAAACATTGCAAATAGCAGTACAATAGTTTTGATTGTTTGCAAACTAAACGGATGCATATTCATCTTTACTTTTATCAGAATTAATCTAATAAGATTAAACAGTAAAACAGAGATTGCTGTAGCGAAAGCAGCTCCATTTATCCCAACAATACCATAAGAAGATAAGGGACTACTCTCTGGTATCAATAAGTAATTAGAGATTAGAGTAATCACAACTAAAAGCAAATTAGTATATAAATCGTATTTATAATATTTCGAATTGACAATAATTGCACCATTTACTCCAGCAGCAGCACTAAACAACTGTGCTAATCCTATACACAATACTACCCATTTTCCATGAGAGAATTTTTCAGGAAGTATGCTAAAAATTGCATCAATATTAATCCAAACACATAAAAAGAATAGCCCTCCAATTATTAATTGATTAATTGAAGATTTAGAATAAATAGTTTGAATTTGTTTAAAATCTTGCTCCTCCCAAGCTTTAGCCAATAAAGGAACTGAAATAGAAATGATAGATTTCCCTGGCACCTTTATTACTGAACCAATATAAAAAGCTAAGGTATAAAATGCTACATGCTCCAAGCCTAATAAAGCTCCAATCATAATCAAATCTAGTCGACTTACAAATATTACAGACGCTCCTCCTATTAACACATAAGCACCATACACTACAATTTCCTTAATTTTTAAAGCTCCTAACGAAAGCTTAATATACAAGTTTCCTTTAAATAATTGAAGAATAAATAATAACAAAAATTTAAATAAAAATCCGCATACATAAAGTTGTAAAAACGTAGTGAAATCAAAAAGTTTATAACCATGAAGAACTAGCAGGATTAAAGAATAGGATTTTAAAACTATTTCATTTAAAAAAATAGGAGTTGAAGCATCTAAATAGGACCGAGATATAGAAGTTAATATATCATAAAAACTAATGAAAAATACAAGTGAGAAAATATAAAAAAAATTATCTTGTAAAAGTTGGCTTGCATTTAAAAGCACAAACAATTCTTCCTTAAACAACCAATAGCCTAAACAAGAAAGTAAGAAACCAAACAAAGGTATAATCAAACTCAAAAAATACAACTGTCCTTTTTCCATAATTGCAGGAAAAAAACGAATAAATGTTTTAGGAATTCCTAAGGAAGAAAACGTTCCTATTAAAGTAGCATAGGCAACTAAAATACTCAAAAGCCCCCAATGTTGAGGTTGATTATTAAATACATTAGGATAAATTAAAATAGTGTTAAAAGCCCCTATTGTCATACCAATATAGAAACTTATAGAATTCTTAATGCTTTGATTTCTAATAATTCCCACTAGCTTAAGTCATTTAATAGGTTAGCTAAATCATAAGTTAATCTTTCTCTTGAGAAACTTTCCATATTTTCAAGCTCAAAATTATTTGGATTATTAAACAAATCTAAAATATCAATTTTTAAATTTTTCTCCTCATAAGAGAAGTACTTTCCTGTGTTTGTTTTTTCAATCAATCTTTCGGAATCACTGCTTATAGGGCCGAAAGCCAAAATTGGTTTTTTAGCAGCAAAATACTCAAATATTTTACCCGGATAATTACCTACTCCACTTTTGGAATTAAATAACAAAAGTAGTAACACATCAGCTTGATTATATTGTTCTAAAACCTGAGCATGAGACAAGTACCCTAAGTGTTTAACTTTTCCTTTTAAAAAAGAGAAAGACTCAATTTCAGCAATAACTTCAACATCAATATTTCCCGATAAATGAATTTCCAGTTTTGAATTAAACGTTTTATTCTCTTCACATAAATTAGCTAGTGATTTCCATAAATTTTTAGGGTTTCTTAAATGATTTAATAAACCATAATGTCCAATGATAAATTCATCATTCATTTTTGGTTTTAGCTCGAAATCATCCGCATCATAACCATTAGTAATAAGTTTAACCTTATTTGCCCCCAAATTTTCTAGATTTTTCAACCAAGTTTCGCTAACCGTTAAAATTAAATCAGCTGTTTGCAAAACTTCTTTTTCTAAATCCTTATGCTTCTTCCTTGAAGAATTACTAAGCTGAAATTCATTTAATAGATCTAACTCACTCCAAGGATCACGAAAATCAGCAATCCATTTTAAGTTAGGAATTACTTTTTTTAGGCCTAATCCAATCAAATGCATAGAATGTGGCGGTCCCGTAGTTACAATATGATCAATATTTGCTTCTAGTATCTTTTTAAGCAATACTTTTATTGAAGGCTTTACCCAATATATTTTAGGATCAGGAATAAACACATTACCTCTCACCCAATTTAACACCCTATTTTCCAGGGATTTTTTATTAGTAATAACTCCAGCACTTTGGGATTGACTTCCCTTACCAAATAACTTATCTTTTAAAGCATAAGGCTCCCAAATTGGTGTCTTCCAAATTTCAGCTTCAGCAGGAATATCATTTAGCAAAGCCTCATCCTGCACATCAAAATAAGGATTTTCAGGAGTATAAATAATTGGTTGCCAATTGTATTTTGGCAAATACTTTGTAAATTTTAACCATCTCTGCACTCCTGAACCTCCAGCTGGCGGCCAATAGTAAGTAATAATTAAAACCTTCTTCATTATGACTTTAATTCCTTAACCGAAACAAAAGCAAGTAGTAATAATAAAATAACAGAAGATGCTAAAGCAATCCGCTCAGAAACATAATAAACAACAGGCTCAAACTTAAACTCAATAACATGATTTCCTGCTGGAATTTTCATTCCTCTTAGCACATAGTTTGCTCTAAAGTATGGTTTCAATTCTCCATTAACATAAGCGTTCCATCCTTTATCATAATAGATTTCTGAGAATATGGCTATTCCCTCTTTTGTTGTAGTAGAATTATATTTTAAATAATTTGGCTTGTATTCAGTTAAAGAAATACTTGCCCCAATATTATCAAATCCAACAATCATTTGCTCACTAAACCTAGTGTCAACAATTGCTGATGTTGAAGGATTAAATCCATCTAATGCGGTAATTTCAGCATCAGCATTTGCAACAATATTAATTTCGTTTACAAACCAAGCATTGCCCATTGCTCCAGGATTTTGTTGTGCCTGACCTTTTGGAGTAATAAAATACTTGGTGTTTAACATATTTAATACCGCCATATTTCCTTTTGCAATATGATTTTCAATCAATTCTTGGTAACGCTTTAACTTAGCGCCATGATATCCTCCTATTGATTTATGAAAATAAGAAGTACTTGCATCATTAAACGTACTAACGCTCTGATTAAACACTCTAAAATTCGGATCCATATCTCTTAAAATCTGTTGGTCAGCAGCAGTCGCTTGATAAGGCACCTGTATCTTACTCTTTCTTGCAAAATTATCGTCATTTAAATAACGCTTATTAATTGTCCACATATCAGTCAATACCAATACTCCAACAATAAGAATAACATATTTGCTACTGATTTTATTCTTCAAGAACATCCACATGGATCCAAAAGTAAGTGTGATGAAAGTAAAGGAACGCCAAGCATCAGCACTTAAAAGCCCTACTCTATCTGCTTGTAAAGCATCAATTGGCCAACCATTTTTAGCTAAGTTAGCATCTTGCTCACCTACAAAATCAAAAAATAGAGTTGGCATTAATGCAAAAACTAAAGTCAAACCACCCACAATATAAAAAGCTAAATTTAATGATCTTAACTTCATGCTTTTTACTACAAGATGAGATACTTTCTGTGTTTTAACATCTTTTACCTTTTTATTAGCCTCATAATCCTCATCTTTTTCTGATAAAAATTTATTTAAAGCAATAAAACCTAAAAGAGGCAAAGTAAATTCTGCAATTACCAATATCATAGATACCGCTCGAAACTTATTATAGCCAGGAAAATAGTCCAAAAATAAATCAGTAAGATGCATGAAATTTTTACCCCACGCTAGCATAATAGACATAATAGTCGCTAATAAAATCCAAACTCTCATCTCTGATTTTACAAATAGTAAACCAAAAATAAAAAGGAAGATTACTATTGACCCAGCATAAGTAGGTCCGGAAGTAAAAGGTTGGTCACCCCAATAAAGTGGTAATTGCTTAATAAGCTGCTTGGCATTAGGAGCTCTTCTTATTGCCTGATAAGTTTCAGAATCAGTGGTTAACTCTCCTTGTGAGGCACCTCCATAAAAATTGGGTATCAATAAGGTAAATGATTCAGCAATACCATAACTCCATGAAGTAGCATAATCCTTATCTAAACCTGAAGTTTTATTATCTAAATTATTAGTTAATTCTGACTTCCCTCTTGTACTTTCTGTCCCATATTCCATAGTTGTACTTAAGCGAGTAACTGCAGTAGCAGAAGCTAATAAAGCCGCTAAAATCAATATTCCTGATCGCTTTGAAAAATCAGAAAGATTATTAGCTTTAAGATCTTTTATGAATTGAACTAAACCTATTAATATCAGCATCAATAACAAATAATAAGTAATCTGCAAATGATTAGCAAAAAGTTCCAAAGCAACTGCCAGTGCCGTTAATACTCCTCCTAAAAGCATCCTCCCTCTGTAGGTGTACAACACAGCAGCAACTACCATTGGTACATAAGCTATTGCGTGTGCTTTCGTCATATGCCCTGCCATGATAATAATGAAAAAATAAGAAGAAAATGCAAAAGCAATTGCACCAATAGCTGACAGACGATAATCTACTTTTAAACTTAATAACAATAAATAAAATCCTAATAAGTACAAAAACAACATGTTGGCTGGCCTTGGAATTCCCAAGGATATAGTTTTAGCTACATACTGAATTAAGTTGCCATTTGATCTTGTAGAAATTTGATAAGCCGGCATTCCTGAAAACATAGAATTAGTCCAAAGTGCTTCTTCACCAGTTGCTTCACGAAAATCTGTCACCTCTTTACTCATTCCTTTATGATGAGTAATATCTGCCATATTTAGCAATTCACCTTGTAATACAGGTGAAAAATAAGTAAAAGAAATACCCACAAATAATAGAATAACGACTAAATGTGGGCTGAGTTTTTTGAATTTTTCCATAATTATATTTTATTCTTCAACTTCTTCAAAGTCGACATAATCACCTAAATTATCCGATTTAGATTTTGTTGAAGTTTTAGTTTTTTCTAGTGTCACTTTACCTTCCTGTTGTTTAGGAGGTTGTTGATTCTGATGATGCTGATTAAATTGCTGCTGAAATCTATCCTGCATCTTATTTGCAAAACGCTTCATTAAGATAGGAGCAAATAATCTAGTAAGTATCTTTATTAAATAAGAAATACAGAAAAACCAGAATATAAACTTAAGTAATCCCATATTACCTACTTAAATATAAGTTTCTTTCAGAATACACTTTTGTAAAGTAATCATCCTGCAAATCATCGATAAAATAAATGGCTTCTCCTGTTGATTTCATTTCTGGCCCTAATTCCTTATTTACATTAGGAAATTTATCAAACGAGAATACTGGAACCTTTATTGCATAACCTTTTTTAGTTGGATTAAAGTCAAAATCCGTTAGTTGTTTCTCTCCAATCATAACTTTGGCAGCATAATTCACATAAGGCTCATCATAAGCTTTAGCAATAAACGGAACAGTTCGTGATGCCCTTGGGTTGGCCTCAATTACATAAACTACTTCATCTTTAATTGCAAACTGAATATTGATTAAGCCTACAGTTTCTAAAGCTATAGCAATTTTATTGGTGATATCAATCATTTGTTGGCGAACATTATCACTTAAATCAAAAGTTGGCAATACAGCATACGAATCTCCTGAATGAATTCCACATGGCTCGATATGCTCCATCATTCCAATAATATAGACATTCTCTCCATCACAAATAGCATCTGCTTCTGCTTCAATTGCTTTATCCAAATAATGATCTAAAAGCACTTGATTTCGTGGCATATCATTAAGTAAATTAACAATATGATGCGCTAATTCTTCTTCATTAATTACAATTTTCATTCCTTGACCACCTAGCACATAAGATGGTCTAACTAATATTGGAAAATTTAAAGTTTTTGAAATTTCAATGGCCTCTTCAGCTGTTTCAGCAACTGCAAATTCTGGATATGGAATATTATTTTTTTTAAGTAGCTTCGAGAATCTTCCTCTATCTTCAGCAACATCTAAAGCGTTATAAGAAGTTCCCATAATTTTAATACCATAACGCTCTAACTTCTCAGCTAATTTAAGTGCTGTTTGCCCTCCTAATTGAACAATCACTCCCTCAGGTTTCTCATGACGAATAATATCATAAATATGTTCCCAAAATACAGGTTCGAAATAGAGTTTGTCAGCTGTATCAAAATCAGTAGAAACTGTTTCAGGATTACAATTAATCATTATAGTTTCATACCCACATTCTTTAGCTGCTAACACTCCATGAACACAAGAATAATCAAACTCAATTCCTTGCCCAATTCTATTGGGACCTGAACCTAAAACAATAATCTTTTTCTTATCGCTTACCTCACTTTCATTTTCAGCAAACTTTTTACCATCAACCTCTTTTGGCATTTCAAAAGTAGAATAATAATAAGGTGTCTTGGCAGTAAACTCTGCCGCACAAGTATCTACTAATTTGTAAACACGCTTAATATTTTCAGCATTTCTTTTATCATACACTGCACTTTCCAAACACCTTAACAAATATGCAATTTGTCTATCGGCATATCCCTTCATTTTTATTTCTAACAACAAATCAGTTGGAATAGTTTCAATAGAATATTTTTCAATCTCTTTTGCTAACACTACCATTTCTTCAATTTGATGTAAGAACCAGTAATCAATTCTTGTTATTTCATGAATTTTCTTAGTTGGAATACCAATTCTCATAGCATCATACACTCTAAAAATTCTATCACCACTTGCATGCTTTAGCTCGTGTAAAATCATGTCTTGATCTGTTTTACCTTTTCCATCAGCACCAATACCATTACGCCCAATTTCTAGTGACTGGCAAGCTTTTTGCAAAGCTTCTTGGAAAGAACGTCCGATAGACATTACCTCTCCAACAGATTTCATTTGTAAGCCTAACTCAATATTAGATCCTGAAAATTTATCAAAATTCCATCTAGGAATCTTAACTACTACATAATCCAAGGTAGGTTCAAAAAAAGCAGAAGTTGATTTAGTAATTTGATTATTCAATTCATCCAAAGTATAACCAATTGCTAATTTACTAGCAATCTTAGCGATAGGATAACCCGTTGCCTTTGATGCTAAAGCTGATGATCGAGAAACTCTTGGGTTGATCTCAATCGCAATAATATCTTCAGTTGAATCAGGATTTACAGCAAATTGAACATTACAACCACCTGCAAAATCACCAATAGAACGCATCATTTTAATGGCCATATCGCGCATCTCTTGGTAAGTAGTTTCAGCCAAAGTCATTGCAGGTGCAATTGTAATTGAGTCACCAGTATGGATTCCCATAGGATCCAAATTTTCAATATTACATATAATGATTACATTATCATTATCATCCCGTAAAAGCTCTAATTCATATTCTTTCCAACCAAGTACAGCTTTATCAATCAAAACTTCATGAATTGGTGAAGCATGTAGGCCTTTAGACAATAAATCTTCAAACTCCTCTTTAGTATGTACAAATGCCGCTCCACTACCACCAAGAGTAAATGAGGGTCTAATTACTAAGGGAAATCCTAATTCTTGCGCTACTTCCTTTCCTTCTAAAAATGAGGTTGCAATACGAGCAGGTGCAACAGGAATATCAATTCTTTTCATTAACTTACGGAACTGCTCTCTATCTTCAGTAATATGGATTGCAGCAATATCAACTCCAATAATATCAACCCCATATTTCTCCCAGATTCCTTTTTCATCTACTTCAATGCAAAGATTTAAGGCTGTCTGCCCTCCCATTGTTGGCAATACAGCATCAATATTTCTTTCTTCTAATATCTCAATGATTGATCCGATAGTAAGGGGTTTTAAGTAAATATGGTCAGCAACTACTTTATCGGTCATAATAGTTGCAGGATTGGAATTGATTAATGAAACTTCAATTTCTTCCTCACGCAATGACCTAGCAGCTTGTGATCCTGAATAATCAAACTCACAGGCTTGCCCAATTACTATAGGCCCACTTCCTATAATTAGTACTGATTTTAATGAATTATTTTTTGGCATGTTATATTTATATAGTATGCAAATTTACAATTTTTTGTTTTTTATAAAAGGGGGAATATATGAATAGATATCAACAAGATATAACCCTTAAAAAAACCTAAAAAAAAGGTGTTGCAAAAGCAACACCTCAATTATAATTTTATATCAAATCTTATTTATGGCCAATTTCGTCAGAAACAGTTAAACGGGTTCTTCCTTTGGCTCTTCTTCTTGCAATTACTCGTTGTCCATTAACAGTTGACATACGATCCATAAAACCGTGTTTATTTTTTCTTTTTCTGTTTGATGGTTGAAAGGTTCTTTTTGGCATGACTTTATTTCTTAGTTATTTCTGGGCTGCAAATATAAAAGGTTTTTCCTATACTTCTACTTTTTATTTGGTAAAAATTTCAGTAATTTCACTGCTAATTATTTCATATCTTTACCAAAAAACAAAAACAAAATGGAAAAACTACCAAAAATTGCACAAGAATCACCTTATATTGCAGACGAGAAAAGCATTCTGCACCTGCGGAATAAGTAGTAAGAATCCTTACTATGATGGCTCACATAAAGGAACAGGTTTTTCGTATGAAATAGTTATATTAGAAGAAGATAAAAAAGTAGCTTGGTGTGGCTGTAAACATTCTAGCAAAGGGACTTTTTCTGATGGCTCTAACAGAACCTTTAATTTACTAAGTAATTAGTGTTCTTTAACATAAACTCTGCTCGTTCAGCTTTAAAGAATAATACATTCCAAAAACCTTTGTAATATATCTCGGTCGGAACATGTTTTCTATTCACATAATCCATATGTACAAAAACATCCATATCTAAATCAATTAGAAAATGTTTGTATACAAATTTATACTCCCTGTAAATTACATTAAAATTTTCCTTATCAAAATATGAGGCAATTTTTCTAATTAAAGCTTTTTCTCTATCCTTAGCCTTTATCTCCTTTTTAATTTTTACAACAAACACATAACATTCCTTTCCCTTATAGATAGTATCACTAATTGTGTAATCGTAATATTGCTGCATACTAATATCAAAAACAGCTAATTTCTTAGACAGCCCTCCTTTGGTTTGTTCTACCCCATCGGTACCAATTGAAAAACCAATCGTTTTAGCATCACGCATATTTTGGCTATCCTTTTCATTTTTTTCTTCTGACATTGTAAGGCTTACATCTATAGTATCCTTTGGAAAAAACACCTCATCAAAAGCTTCAGGAGTATAGTACTTATATTCCCCATTACGCTTTAAAATCTTTCCTTCATTAAAAATAGTATCATTTACTAGCCAAGCCTTTTCACCATTGGAATAATGAATTCCTTCTTTTCTTAAAGTACCAATAACTTTTCCTTTCTTGTTAAATATATTAAGTTCGCTTTCATAATTATGGGTGTAATAACGCAAGTGCTTAAAACCCATATAAAAGGTAGTATCCTTTTTTACATAACCCACAAAATCTTCTACCGTGAAACCGTTATTTTCTACTGAAATCAATACATCATCCAACATAATAACGGGCATTAAAGTATCTTGCGAAAAAAGAGAAGATGAGGTAAAAAAATAGAAAAGAAGAAAAATTTTGTTCATTGCACAAAGATAGAAAAAGCCGACACCTAAGTGTCGGCTTTAGATTAGTAATTACACATAAGCCGGATTCTGTTCTCCTAAGAGTGCCATCATTTATCTAGGATAATAGTCACCTATTACCTCAAGCTACCTACCCCTCAGGAAAAAGCGAGCAGCTCTTAAATCCTGATATACATGGTATTGCACCACATAGAGTTTACCTGGTTTCACTACAGCATTACCTGTACATACTTTCTGTTGCACTTGTCCATACCTT
>JABGVU010000001.1 GCA_018645865.1 Flavobacteriales bacterium | reverse complement strand
TTGTTCCATCAATATCATTTACCCCAAAAGCCAATAAATTTTGTGTAGTTTTTTTTCCGATCATAGGCCAATAGGCCTTTAAGTGATCAAAATTGTCCATAAAAACTCTTGCAAAAGCATATAGCCTCATGTCATCAACAACATTAACTTCCTTTATGTGGGACATTTGGTTATTTCCATTACGGTATTTTAAAGGAATAAACGTGTTGAAGCCATTAGTTTCGTCTTGCAATTTCCTTAATCTACTCATGTGATCTACAATATGTTCTGGTTTTTCAATATGACCATATAGGATAGTAGCATTGGATGGCATATTCAAACTATGTGCAGTTGCATGTATTTCAAGCCATTGCTGTGCCGAGCATTTATCCTTGCAAATTTCATCTCTAACTTCTGTTGCAAATATTTCAGCTCCACCTCCTGGTAGTGAATCTTGTCCCGCATCTTTTAGCATTTGTAATCCTTCTTTGTAGCTTACTTTTGCTTTCCTACACATATATTCAAGTTCAACTGCTGTAAATGCTTTTACATGAATATCAGGGCGTAAGGTTTTTATCTTTTTGATAAGTTCAATAAAATAATGTAATCCCATTTTTGGATGAACCCCACCAACTAAATGTACTTCTGTTATTTCTTTTCCTTCATATTCTTTTAATTTATCCGCCATCTCATCAATGGTAGATTCCCATGCATCTTCTTTTTTACTTATTTTGATAGAATAGGCACAAAATTTGCAATCAAAAACACAAATATTAGTAGGTTCAATATGTATGTTTTTATTGAAGAAAGTTTTGTTGCCATTTTTCTCTTCACGAATAGTATTTGCTAGCGTTCCTAATAGGGAAAGGGGAGCTTCAGTATAAAGTTGTATCCCTTCTTTTTCTGTTATCCTTTCTTGCTGGATTACTTTTTGGACAATGGGTTTTAATCCATTAGACAATTGGCTAATTACTAGGTTAGTCTGTAGCATTATCTGCTAAGAATAATTTTTTCAATATGGGTTCCTTTGTTAGTACTGATATTGATGAAATACACGCCATTTTCAAAAGATGATAAATCAATAGTATTTATTGAAAGATCTTTTGTAAATAAAATTTCTTTACCAATAATATTTGTAATACTTAAGGTGTTAATTTCATCAGCTGAGGCAATATATAATTTTCCAAATGTTGGATTAGGGTAAATATGTAAATTTTCTATCTGATAATTATTTAAACCTGTTCCAACTGATCCATCACAATTCACACTTACAGTTGAATTTTTTAGAGAAGAACGGTAACCATTTAGTGTAGCATTCATAACATTAACTTGGTCAATAGTAAACATCCATGAAGTATTAGAATATGCCATAAAGTTTTCATCCATATCTAAAACATCAGTATTAAATGTGTTAGCGTAGTTTAAATCATTACATGTATTGTTGTTAGTGCTTGATGTAACACTTCCAAAGTAAATGCCATCAGTTGCTGGAGTGTCATCAACATTACCATTATCACTATCACAACATTGCAAGGCTCCTTGCGGGCCATCGCAGGGTCCTTGACCATTCCAAGAAGCTTCAGCAAAAGTGTGGTTAAGTCCCAAATAATGACCTATTTCATGTGTTGCAGTTCTTCCATCACTATTTGATGATGCACCTCCAATAGTTCCAAAATACTGATAATCAATTACTAATCCATCTTTATAAAGTTGACTTCCTTGAAGTCCTGGTAGGTATGCATAACCTAATGTCATGCCGCCACCACTTGAATTTGAAAGATTACATACCCAAATATTTAAGTAATTTGATTGATCCCAAGCATCTATACCTCCAGACCAAGTACGCTTCATGTCATTAGTTTCAGTATCGGCATCAAAAGATAATTTTATAGTTGAAGTTCTTGTGATTCCATTTGTAGGATTTCCATCAGGATCAATAGTTGCTAGGCAAAATTTTATGTCAGGATTTCCCCAATAATTTAAGAATGTATTTCTTGGTGGATTTGGGTATTCAGGATTAGTCTTACTATAATCTTCATTTAAAATCCTTAATGCATCTTCAACCTGTTCATTAGAGATATTGTTTCCTTGACCAATTTGTGTATAAGTATTTCTATGTATAATGTGAATGACTACAGGAATATTAATTGTGTTTTTTTCTTTTGAATTATTTTTTATCCAGATTTTATTTTCAGAAATTACATTTGCTCTTGTTTTTGCATAATCAGGGTTGCTAATAAGTTCTTTTATGACCAATGAAGTAGTTATACATTTTTTAGAATTTTCTTGAGCTGTAATTTGTAAATTTAAAATTATAGAGAAAGTAAGAATTGCTATTTTTTTCATTTTTGAATTATTATTTTATGAGTATATTGTTTTTTGTTGGTTTCAATTAACATCTGGTAAACACCATTATTTAAACGATTTAAATCTATTTTGTTGTTTACTATTTTGGCAGTTAAGACAGTCTGACCTAAGTTATTTAAGATGCGTGCGAATATAGGAGTATTGTTGAATATTAAATTAGCATTTATCCATAAATCTCCATTAGTTGGATTTGGATGTGTTTTAAAAGGTTCGTTCTTTTCAATTATTTCTGTATTGCCAATACAAAAATAAGATGTATCAGTAAAAGTAAATGGTGCGCTTTGCACATACTGATTATTGTCAATGCTAGAGTTGATTGTAAAATTCCCGTTACCAAAATTGCAACAAAAACCATCTCCATTACTATCATTAATTACAAATTTATAACACTGGTAAGTTAAGCAATAGTTATTTTGATAAAGCGTGTTATTTGTTAAACTATCGCCACTATCAATAATATTATTGTTTTCATCAAGCAATATCCAGGAAGTCTCTAAAGCGTAATTATCAGTCATTACATTAAGTTGAACTTGTTCTCCATTAATAGAGGAAAAAATTATTGATTCCTTATCATTGCTTGGATTTATATCAGTTGAGTTGTTTGGGTTTAGGGTACTAACATTTAATAAGTGAGAAGTACCTGTACTGCTTAATACTGAAAGTAGAATAGTATCTTTTTCATTAGGTTGAAGGTTTCCATTCCAGCTATAGTAAGTATTATTGTTATTATTGATATTGTATTCAATAATAACAGAATTTAAGTTAGTAAGTCCATAGTTTTTAAGAACTACTTTTGGATAAATAGGGCTTGCGCAATTTGAATTTTGGTTATTTGGTTCAATAATAGACATAATTCCCGCATCACTGTTAGGGATAGTTGTAGGAAGACAACCATTAGAAGTAAGCAAGCTAGTTCGCCAATTACTGATACTTGACCAAATTCTATCTTTCTGTCCCTCAGTAAATGAATTCATGCAGGCATCATTAGTGTAGTCCATAAAGTTCATGAACATATCACCTGCGTTACTACAGCTTATGTTAGGATGTATTTTACAACCAAAGTTTCCTTGTTCTTGTATTGGAGTATCGTTTACATAATCATTTCCACAACTGTTATCTCCCCAAATATGATACAGATTAAACCAATGTCCAACTTCATGGGTGGCTGTACGTCCTAAATTATAAGGGTATATTGCAGTTCCTATTGTTCCGAAATGTTCAAAATCAATAACTACTCCATCTGTATTAGTATCTCCTGCTGCAGGAAATTGTGCCCAACCGAGTACTCCACTTTCTATTTCGGCTACCCAAATATTTAAGTATTCTTCAGTATTCCATGCAGTACTTCCTCCTAGTGAATCATAATAAATTGCATCTCCGAAAAGTGGAAATAGATTAGTAGTAGTTTGTTTTCTTATAATCCCATTTGTTGGGTTTCCATCAGGAGATTGTTGTGCTAAACAAAAGTTAATTTGAGTGTTAGATACTATTGGTAAAAAATCAACAGGGGTATTAAAAGCATCAGTATTGGTGCGTGTAAAATCCTTATTCAGTACATCTAGTTGACTTTGGATTTGAGCATTTGAAATATTTTCGTTTCCATTTTTATAAACTACATGTATTACAACTGGAATAGTAGTGTTTACTCCTTTTTGAATTTGGAATCTAGTAGTTTTATCTTCTAGTTTTGAACGATTTATTTTTGCTTCATCGCTTGTCTTAAGGTACTTGTTGAGACGCAAATTACTTCCGCAATTCTTTTCTTGTGAAAAAAGAATTGTACTTGTGAAAAGAAATAAAAGAAATAGTTGTTTCAAGATTAAGATTTAGGATTGCAAATTTACTGAAAAATCATTAATTATTCACTATCAATAAATTCATTATCAGTTAGGGTTTTTAAATAGGCAACTAAATCTATTTTTTCTTGGTTTGACAATTGCAAACCAACACCTAATTTTTTCATTAATGGATCTACAGTTGTTGAATATTTTCCTCCAGAATCATAATGTTCAACAACTTCTTCTAAAGTAGCAAATCTGCCGTCATGCATATAGGGTGCGGACATCTCAATATTACGCAATGTTGGGGTTTTAAATTTACCATTGTCAGAAACATCTAATGTGACTTTTGCTCGTCCAAGGTCAATAAAAGGCTCGGTATCCAATCCGTTATTATGAAATTGATTATCCATAAACATATTTGTGCCATGACAATGAAAGCAATCTCCTTTTTCTGTATTAAATATTACATACCCATTTAATTCAGAAATAGTAAGTTGTTCTTCATTTCTTAGGTATCTATCAAGTTTACTATTTGTAGAGATAAGACTTCTTTCAAATTGAGCAATTGCCTTTACAACATGAATTGAATCAATATAATTAATGTTAAAAGCCTCTTTGAAAAGAAAAGGATATTCTTTGTCAGAGTTTAATGCTATTTCTACATTCATCCAAGTATTATGCATTTCAATAGTGTTTGTAACTGGTTCAAATGCTTGTTCTTCTAAAGTTAAAGATCTGCCATCCCAAAAAAAACTTGTATTCCAACCTAGATTTATTAATGCAGAGGCGTTTCTATTCCCTTGAATGTCATCAATGCCTGTACTAAATTGATTAGGATCAGAAAAAGAAGAATTTTGTTTATGGCAATCAATACATGCCTGAGTATTGTTAGCGCTAAGGATAGGGTCTTTAAATAGTTTTTCCCCTAAAGCAACTCCTTCAATTGTCATTGGATTATCAGATGGAATTTTCATTTCAGGAAATTCGTATGGAGTTTCAATGACAAATGGAGTAGTACTAAAATAGATACAACTCTGATCTTCAGTTATCGCACTTGGATTATAATTTGTTGCAGTAGAATCTGTACATCCACTAATTGGAGCTAAATCTTTTTTGCAAGAAATAAGTAAAATTATACCTAACAAAAGATACATCAGGTTTTTCATATTTCTTATTTATCTATAGTTACAGAGAAGACATCTGTTATTCCATTCTTTTGAATATCCATTTGCATCTGCATATCTCCCATTATCCCCATTCCGTAACTAGAAAATTCTATCTGATTTGGGGAATTATACCAATTGTTTATTTCCATATTTATATTTATATATACGTCTCCTAAATCATCATCTATCGTTAGTGAAATGTTGTCTAAATGATTAAATGAATAGTCCATTCCCATTGTTCCTCCTGTATGAGTTGCGTAGCCACTTAAGCTATCATTAAAATCACCTTCTAATTTCATATAATGATATCCTCCCCCCATCATGTCAGGCCAAAACATTGTTGCATGAAAATCTTCATTTATATATGCATTACTTATATTCTTAATGGTATCTAATCCCATTGTATATGAAATAGCATAGTAATTATTATTAGGAAGATTATCATATGTAAAACTAAAGGTTGATTCATCAGAGATATCAATAAAATGAATATCTTTTAATACTGTATATCCTAGATCATCATGTAATGTAATATTAGATATAAAATATTTTAAAGTCTGGACATCATAATGTTCCACAGCATCATTGGTGTAAATCATACTATTAGTAATTAAGTCAAAACTATCAACTGTATGAGTAAAATTGATAGTTATGTCTGTTGTTATAGGTTTGTCTTTATCACATGCTGTAAATAGGAATGCTATTATGGAAATAAGTATAAGTTTCTTTTTCATTATTATTATTATTATTATTATTATTTGCAAACTTAGGAATTTTATTAGCCTTTTATATGTTTTCCACTGTTCAATAAATACTAATCTTATGTATTCAAATATTGATGGTAAATTCCATGCGCCAGTATTGTTGTTTTTAAAACTAAATATTCATCTTTGCTTTTCATGTTTCGTCCTTTAAAATACATTGATGTTATTTTGCCTTTATCACTAAAAGGTACATTTACATATAGTACTGACCAAGAAAACTTATTAATTGGGCAAAGGGTAGTGGTTCAGTTTGGGGTGCGAAAATTGTATGCTGCTATTATTAAAGAGGTGCACGATAGAAAGCCAAGTGAATATGAAGCAAAGCCTCTTTTAGCTGTTTTGGATGAACCTCCTGTTGTAAATAGTATTCAGTTACAATTTTGGGATTGGATAGCTTACTATTATATGTGTAACTTAGGGGATGTCATGCATGTAGCCTTACCTTCTTCCTTAAAGTTGGCTAGTGAATCCAAGGTGATAGTGCATCCTGATTTTGATGGAGATATTGAGTGCTTGAAAACAGAAGAAAATTTGCTGTTGAATGCGCTTATTAACCAAGAAGAATTAAGCATAGCTGAAATAGCTAAACTGATACCTATTAAAAATATTTTTCCCTTTATTAATGAACTTATTCGCAGGGAAGTGGTGCAGATAAAAGAGGATTTACACGATAAGTACAAAGAAAAAGTAATTAAAATAGTTCGCTTTAATACGAGGGATGAATTATTAGAAAATATAAAGTTAAGTGCTAAGCAGTTGGAATTTGTTAAAGCTTATCAGCAGTTAAACGCAAAAAGTCCTACTAAAAAATGGATAGTTGCGGATTTGTTAAAACAAGTAGGATTGAGTAGAGCAATTTTTAATGCTTTAGTGAGAAAAGAAATCTTTATAATTGAACAAGAAAGGATAAGTCGTTTGTTAAAGTCAAGCCAGGAATTAATTGAAGATAAGCAGTTGGCGGGTTTTCAGGAAAAAGCTTTAGAGGAAATAGAGTTAGCGTTTAAAGAAAAGGAAGTATGTCTTTTGCATGGGGTTACTTCCTCAGGAAAAACAGAATTATATATAAAGTTAATTGAACAGCAATTGAAACAAGGGAAACAAGTATTGTATTTGTTACCTGAAATTGCTTTGACGACCCAAATTATTAAGCGTTTGCAAAAACATTTTGGGAACAAAGTGGGGATTTCTCATTCTCATTTGAACAATGCAGAGCGTGTAGAGGTTTGGAAAGCAGTACAGGATCAGGATAAAGAAATGACACAATATCCTATTATGTTGGGAGCTAGGTCAGCATTATTCTTACCCTTCAATAATTTAGGACTGATAATTGTAGATGAGGAGCATGATCCTTCTTTTAAACAACACCAACCTGCACCAAGATATCATGCTAGGGATTCCGCTATTTATTTGGCTTACTTGCATAAAGCAAAAGTGTTATTGGGTTCAGCAACTCCATGTGTGGAAAGTTATTATAACGCCAAAACAGGAAAATATGCTTTGGTGGAAATGCATACGCGCTACAAAGGTATTGCTCTGCCAAAAATCCAAACGATAGATATACGAGAAGCCCATATTAAAAAACAGATGACTCAGCAGTTTGCACCGAAAATGATAAGTGCTATTACCGAAACTTTAGTGGCAGGAAAGCAAGTAATTTTATTTCAAAATAGGAGAGGGTATTCGCCAGTAATTAGTTGTGGTACTTGCGCTTACACACCTAACTGTAATTCTTGTGATGTGAGTCTGACTTATCATAAATGGAACAATCAGTTAAAATGCCATTATTGTGGGTATACGGAACAAGTGCCAGAGTTTTGTCCAAGTTGTAGCGCTAAGGATTTTAATGACAAGGGCTTTGGTACTGAGCAAATTGAAGAAAGTTTGAAGGAATTACTACCCACTTATGTGACAAAGCGTATGGATTATGATACCACGAGAGGGAAAAATACACATCAGCAAATAATTACTGACTTTGAACAGGGTAGGATTGATATATTGGTAGGAACACAAATGGTTACTAAAGGTTTGGATTTTGATAATGTTGCTTTGGTTGGTATTTTAAATGCTGATAGCATGTTACATTTTCCTGATTTTAGAGCTTACGAAAGGGCTTTTCAGCTAATAATGCAAGTTGCAGGTAGGGCAGGGCGAAAAGGAAAACAAGGACAGGTATTAGTACAAACTTATGATGAAGAGCATGAAATGTTTGGGTTGCTAAAAACAAATGATTATACTAGTTTTATTTGTCAGCAAGTTCAGGAAAGAAAGCTGTTTTCTTACCCGCCTTACAACCGCCTTATAGGCATTACATTAAAACATAAAAACCAAAGAAAATTGGATGAAACGGCTACCGCTTTAGTGGGATTAATGCGCAAGAGTTTTGGTGCTAGAGTTTTAGGTCCTGAATATCCTGCTATTTCTAGGATACGGAATTATTACTATAAGAATGTATTATTAAAAATTGAGAATGAAGCTTCAATCTCTGAAGCTAAAAGTATCTTACATACTATTATAGAGAAGATGAGAACTCATTCTGATTATAAATCGGTTCGTTTTATTATGGATGTTGATCCAATTTAATTCTCTACAAAAGATAAAACCCCGCCAATTTTGGTGGGGCTTTTATTTGCAAGCATCCCAAACGCTATCCTTGGGAGTAGGAGCAACTATAGTTATGGGTTCTTTTTTTACAGGGTGCAAAAATTCTAGCTTTTGAGCTAATAAATGAATGCTAGCATCTTTGTTACTTCTTCTAGCACCATATTTTAAATCGCCTTTAATAATACATCCTATATTTGCTAATTGCACTCTTATTTGATGGTGTCTTCCCGTTTTTGGTTTTATTTCTAAATGATAAAAATTATCTAATTCTTTAAGCAACTTAAAATCCAATACGGCATGTTTTCCGTCTGACCCTTTTGTTATATAAGATTTATTTTGCTTTTGGTTTTTCTGTAAATAATTCTCAAGCGTTCCTGAAATATTAGGAGGAGAATTCTCTACTACTGCCCAATATGTTTTTTGTACTTTTTTTTTTCGAAATTGCTCGTTCATACGGGCGAGTGCCTTACTTGTTCTGGCATATAAAACAACACCTGAAGTAGGGCGATCCAATCTATGAATAGTGCCTAAAAAAACTTCTCCAGGTTTGTTGTATTTCTTCTTGATATAAGCTTTTACAAAATCTGATAATGGAGCATCACCTGTTTTATCGCCTTGTACAATATCGCCTGATTTTTTATTGATAGCAATCAGGTGATTGTCCTCATAGAGTACTTCTAGCATTAGTACTGCTCTTTCTCGTTAGGGAAATCTGCAGATTTTACATTAGAAACATAGCTTTGCACTGCCCCTGTAATTTCATCATATAAGTTTAAGTATCTTCTTAAAAACCTTGGATTAAACTCATGATTCATTCCTAGCATATCGTGTAGCACTAGTACTTGACCGTCAACTCCTGATCCAGCTCCAATTCCAATGACAGGAATATTGATGCTTTCCGCTACTTTCTTAGCTAATTGTGCAGGTACTTTTTCTAATACTAAAGCAAAACATCCTACTTCTTCTAATAGTTTAGCCTCAGCTAACAATTTATCTGCTTCCTCTTGTTCCTTTGCCCGTACAGTATAAGTTCCAAATTTGTAGATGGATTGTGGTGTCAGGCCTAAATGGCCCATTACAGGTATTCCAGCGGTTAATATTCTTTCGATTGAATCAATAATCTCACTTCCACCTTCAAGTTTTACTGAATGCCCACCACTTTCTTTCATTATTCTAATTGCTGATGAAAGGGCTTCTAATGAATTTCCTTGATAAGAACCAAATGGCATGTCCACCACTACTAAAGCTCTGTCAACTGCACGCACAACTGAAGTAGCATGATAAATCATTTGCTCAAGGGTAATGGGTAAAGTGGTCTCATACCCAGCCATAACATTTGAGGCTGAATCACCAACTAAAATAACATCAATTCCTGCTCTATCAATAATTTTGGCAAGAGTGTAATCGTAAGCGGTAAGCATAGATATTTTTTCTCCATTTTGCTTCATTTCATCAAGAGTATTAGTGGTGACTCTTTTATAATCTTTTTTAGCTACTGACATTTTTTATTTTGTTAGGGTTATAACTTTATTTTTAATTCAGAGTGTGGCAAATTTACAAATTATGCGTTCATCATTTCATATAAAAGGATAACTTTGCAAACATGAAAAAAATATATTTATTACTTAGTCTTTTTGTATTCATATTTACTTCCTGTGAGACTGATTTTGATGTGAACGCTAATTGGGAGGAAGTGACAGTTGTGTACGGGCTTTTAAATTCTGGAATAGATGAAGAAACGCAGCAAATTAAGATAAATAAAGCTTTTCTAGGTAAAATGGATGCATTGCAAATGGCTCAATATGCTGATTCAATTAATTTTGATGAAGGTGAGTTAGTTGTTAAAGTGATTAGAATAAAAAATAATGGAATTACGGATACCATTGCTTTGGATGAGGTGCCAACATTAAGAGATTCAGGTGTTTTTAATGATTCAATTATGATGTATACTTTTGTGAATAATAATTTTTTGAATTCAGATTCTGAGTATGAATTACTAATAAAAAATAACATTACTAATAATCAAGTGAGTGCAAGAACTAATATAGTTTCAAACTTTGATTTTGATATGGGCGCAGGTTTTCCTTTCGGATTTATAGAAACTTGGATTCCTGGAAACCCAAGTGCAACAAAATTTAGCTCTACATTAGTAACATGGGGAAATTCTTCAGATAATGGAGTGCAGTATCAAATAGATTTAATTTTTAATTATAATGAAAATGATATTGCTAAAAATCTTATTTATACTACTTCAGTTTTAGAAGAAACAGAAATTTTTGAATTTGAAGGGGATAAGTTTTTTAATTTTTTAAAAAATGAATTGATTAAAGATCCATTAATTGAAAGAAAATTTCTCAGCATTGATTTAGTGATGACAGTTGGTTCAAAGGATTTAAAAACGTATAGAATAATTAATGAAGAAATTACTGGTATAGTACAAGAACGTCCTCAATTTACCAATATTAATAATGGTATAGGTTTGTTTTCATCAAGATTTACTAAAACTAAGAAAGGTTTTGATTTTGCAGATAGAACAATTGATTATTTAATTTCAATTGATGGCTTGGATAGAAATTTTCAATAATCTGACGATCTGTCAGTAAATCACTTTTAATTTTCTCTAGGGTTTTGTTTTTGTGTCAGTTTTGACGTATAAATTGTTGTGGCATTATAATTGCAATTATTATCAAACAGAAAACAAATTATTTAAATTTAAAACATAATAAAATGAGTAAAATTATTGGAATTGATTTAGGAACAACAAATTCATGTGTTTCTGTAATGGAAGGGAATGAACCGGTGGTTATCCCAAATGCGGAAGGAGCCAGAACAACTCCTTCAATTGTTGCTTTTATTGAAGGTGGTGAGCGTAAGGTAGGAGACAGTGCAAAGCGTCAAGCAATTACTAACCCAACAAAAACTATAGCTTCTATAAAAAGATTTATGGGTGAAAGCTTCACAGCAATGGCTAAGGAAATTAAGAATGTTTCTTATAAAGTAGTGAAGGGAGATAACAATACACCAAGAGTTGATATTGATGGTAGGCTATATACTCCACAAGAGATAGCTGCTATGGTATTACAAAAAATGAAGAAAACAGCTGAGGATTATTTAGGAACAACTGTAAATGATGCTGTTGTTACAGTACCTGCTTATTTTAATGACGCACAAAGACAAGCAACTAAAGAGGCAGGAGAAATTGCAGGCCTTACTGTAAAAAGAATTATTAATGAACCAACTGCTGCAGCATTAGCTTATGGGTTTGATAAATCGGATGAAGATAAAACAATTGCTGTTTTTGATTTAGGAGGGGGTACTTTTGATATTTCTATCCTTGAGTTAGGAGATGGAGTATTTGAAGTAAAATCAACTAATGGAGATACGCACTTAGGAGGAGATGATTTTGACCAAGTAATTATTGATTGGTTAGCTGAAGAATTTAAAAAAGACGAGAAAATGGATCTAAGAGAAGATCCTATGGCTTTGCAGAGATTAAAAGAAGCTGCTGAAAAAGCCAAAGTTGAGCTTTCTTCGTCTACTCAAACTGAAATTAACTTACCTTATGTTACGGCTACAGCTTCAGGGCCTAAACACTTAGTTCGGACTTTAACAAGAGCACAATTTGAGCAATTAGCTGACAAATTAATTCAAGCGACTATTGTTCCTTGTAAGAAGGCAATGAAGGATGCGAAAATGACTATTGCTGATATTAATGAAGTTATTTTAGTTGGAGGGTCAACTCGTATTCCAGCTATACAGAGTGTAGTAGAAAAGTACTTTGGGAAATCTCCATCAAAAGGAGTAAACCCTGATGAGGTTGTCGCAGTTGGAGCCGCTATTCAAGGAGGTGTACTCTCAGGTGATGTTACTGATGTGTTGTTGTTAGATGTTACTCCACTTTCATTAGGAATTGAAACTATGGGAAGTGTAATGACTAAATTAATTGAATCGAATACAACTATTCCTTCAAAGAAATCAGAAGTATTCTCAACTGCAGCTGATAACCAACCTGCTGTTGATATTCATGTGTTGCAAGGAGAAAGACCAATGGCTACAGATAATAAATCAATCGGTAGATTTCAATTAGCAGATATTCCTCCAGCACCAAGAGGGATTCCTCAAATTGAAGTAACTTTTGATATTGATGCAAATGGAATCTTAAATGTATCAGCAAAAGATAAGGCAACAGGAAAAGAGCAGAATATTAAGATTGAAGCTTCTTCTGGTTTGTCTGATGAGGAAATTGAAAAAATGAAGCAAGAAGCTGAAGCAAATGCTGAATCAGATAATAAAGCAAAAGAGACGGCTGATAAAATTAATGGAGCTGACGGAATGATTTTCCAAACAGAAAAGCAATTAAAAGAATTTGGTGAAAAATTATCGGATGATAAAAAAGCGCCAATTGAAGAATCTCTAGTAGAGTTAAAAGCAGCGCATGAAAGCAAAGATTTAGCTGCTATTGATACTGCAATGGAAAAAATTAATACTGCTTGGACAGCTGCATCAGAAGAAATGTATAAAGCATCACAAGAAGAAGGGGCTGCACCACAAGGTGATCAGGGTGAAGCAGTAACTGATGATGTAACAGATGTTGAGTTTGAAGAAGTAAAAGAAGAAGAAGTAAAAGAGGAAAAATAATAGATGTATCCATAATACCGAAAATAGCCCTGCATATTGCAGGGCTTTTTTTATATTTGACCCATGTTTAAAAACATAGTCATATTGCTATTTTTTCCTTTACTAATAAATGCTCAACCTGCAGCATTTATATCTGCTGATGAAAGAATATGTGATAATACTGGTTTTGCAATTGTGAAAGTTAATTTTCAGGGTAATGCCCCTTTTACTTTCATTTATGCTATTAATGGGGTGGATCAGGCTTCAATTACTACTCATGATAAATTGTATTATATATCAACTAAAATAGATGGAATTTATACGCTAAAAAGTTTTAGTGATGCTTTCCATCAAGGAGATATGAATGGAAGTGGCATAGTAACAGTTTTCTCATCTCCTACGGCTATTATTCATTTACTTAGTGATACTTTATCGGTGTTGTACCCTCAGGCAGATTTCATTAGTCAATCCTTAGGAAGTATTATTGAGGAGAAATGGAATTTCGGAGATAACTCAGATGAGTTAATTGAATCTAATCCTCATCATATTTTTCCTGTTGATCAGTTTGGTATCGGTATTTCTGCAATGTATGAAAGCAGTTTAATTGTCACTGATGATATGGGTTGCTTGGATACTACTAAACATCAAGTTTGGGTTAAGGAAGAATACTATATATATATTCCTAATGCTTTTACTCCTGATGGGAATAATACAAACGATAAGTTTTGTATTGATTATCATGCTATACGTGAGCAGACATTTTTATTTAAGGTTTATACTTTATTAGGAGAGTTAATATATCAAACAACTAATCCTAACGAATTAAACTGTAAAATGGAAGCTGGCTGGGATGGAAAAAATTATAAAACTCAGAATGATTTACCTTCAGATACTTATATGTATGAAATCTATTATCAAGATTTTGAGGGCTGGAAACATAATGAGTATGGATCTATTATCTTAATTAGATAGATCATTGTTGTAAACTTGTTACTATAAATGGATAAAAAGCCCTCACTTTAATGGCTTTTTCTATCTTTGATTTTTAAAATTTAAATGTATGAAATTATTAGAAGATAAGACTGTTATTATTACAGGTGCTAGTAGGGGTATTGGTAGAGGAATTGCTGAAGTATTTGCAAAACAAGGTGCAAATATTGCATTTACTTACCGTTCATCTGATGAAAAAGCAAAGGCCTTGGAAGATGAACTTTCAACTAATGGCTGTAAAGTGAAAGGATATAAGTCAGATGCATCTAATTTTGATGCTGCCCAGCAATTAGCAGCTGATGTATTAGAGGAGTTTGGGAGTATTGATGTATTAGTGAATAATGCAGGAATTACAAAAGATGGCTTGTTAATACGTATGTCAGAAGATGATTTTGATAAGGTAATGGATATTAATATGAAATCAGTTTTCAATATGACAAAAGCAGTTTTGCGTCCAATGTTAGGGCAAAGAAAGGGGTCTATTATTAATATGAGTTCAGTAGTTGGCGTGAAAGGAAATTCAGGTCAAGCGAATTACTCGGCATCTAAAGCGGCTATTAATGGTTTTACAAAATCAACAGCATTGGAAGTAGGTTCGCGTAACATCAGGTGTAATTCTATCGCACCAGGTTTCATTGAAACTGAAATGACAGAATCTTTAGGAGAACATCAAATTAAAGATTGGAGAGATTCTATTCCTTTAAAAAGAGGAGGTACTACTGAAGATATTGCAAATGCTACTTTGTTTTTAGCTTCTGATATGTCAGCTTATGTAACTGGGCAAGTACTTCATGTTTGTGGAGGTATGCTTACCTAGATGGAGATAAATTCTGATTTTCCAATAATGTATAGCATAGCTTGTCTTTTTTTAGGCTTAAGCTATGCTTATTTTTTATATAGAAAAGAATTTTTGCTGACAGCAAAAAAACTAAAGCAGTTTCTTTTTATAATCCGAACATTTTTTATTACTCTTTTGGCTGTTTTGTTGCTTAATCCTGTTGTTAAATCAATCTACAAAACCAAACATAAACCGATTGTAATTCTAGCTCAAGATATTTCTGAATCTATTACTGACTCTTTTGCGTTACAATTTTTAACTCAAATTAGTAAACAACTTACTGATTTTGAAGTACATGAATTTTCATTCTCGGATAACGTGAGCAAAGGTTTCTCTAGTAGTAATAATGGTTTAACAACTGATTATAGTAACCTTTTTCAGGACATGAATAATCGATTTGCTAATCAGAATATTGCAGGGTTGGTTTTAGCTACTGATGGCTTGTACAATTCAGGAAGTAATCCACTTTATGATAATAGGATAAACTTTCCTATTTACCCTATTGCCCAAGGCGATACATTAATTAAAAGAGATCTTAGTATTACTAAAGTATTGAAAAATGAAATTGCTTTTTTAGGAAATATTTTTCCTTTAGAAATTACTTTATCAGCTCAGCAATGTAAAGGAGAAAATATTCAAGTTGAAATCTGGAATAAAGGAAAGAAAATTCATGCTCAAAGTAGAATTATATCTACTGATGATGAATATCAGAAGGTAAAAATTAATCTACTTGCTGAAGATGTAGGTTTACAGCATTATACGATTGCAGTATCTCAGCTTTTTAATGAAAAAAATAGTAGAAACAATAACTATACTATCTATGTTGAGGTGATAGATTCTCGTTATAAAATCTTGTTGTTAACAGAAAAAACTCATCCTGATGTAGCTGCCTATAAAAATGCGATAGAAAAAAATAAGAATTATACTGTTGAACAAGTTAATATTATTGATTTCAATGGCAGCTTTGAAGCTTATCAATTGATCGTTATTTTTGGAATTCAAAAAAATAATATTTTGTTAACTCAACTTGAAAAAGCTAAGGTTCCTCTACTTGTTTTTGATATACAGCAAAACTCAAATTTAGAATTTACATCATTCTTTAATTTTAAAAGTAGAGGTGGCTTGGAGGAAGTTAAGGCTGTGAAAAGTGAATTTTTTTCAAAGTTTACTTTTTCACCTGAATTACTAAACTTAATTCAGTATGCTCCTCCATTACAAACTCCTTTTGGTAAATATACTTTGCAAATAGGTTCAGAGGTGGTTATTGCTCAACAGATAGGGATGCAAGTGACTTCTAAGCCAATTATTCTTATAAATGAAACGAATGGTAGAAAATTGGCTTTTATAACGGCTGAAGGTTTCTGGAAATGGAAATTGTATAATTATGCAAATGCAAAAAATAATGTAGCATTTGACGAATTGTTTTCAAAACTAACTCAGTACTTAGTATTGCAAGAGGATAAAAGTAAGTTCAGAATAGATTATAAAAAACAGTTCGCAGAAAATTCAAATATTTATTTTGAGGCTTCATTATATAACGAGAGTTATGAGTTAATAAATGATAAAGAAATTTCAATTGTTATCCAAAATGAAAAAGGAGATGAATTTGACTATGAGTTTTCTAAATCACCTGAAAGATACAATTTAAATGTAGGTGTGCTTGATGTTGGAAAATACACTTTTCTAGCTAAAGCAAAAGGTAGTAAATTAATTAGGAAGGGTAGTTTTGATGTTCGGGCAATTCAATTAGAACAATTATATACTGTTGCTAACCATAAGCTGTTGTTTCAATTAGCTAATAGTAGTGGGGGTAAATTATTTTATCCAAATCAGTCGAATAAGATTATTACAGCTATTAAAAAAAGCAAGAATAATTTTATAAGTGTTTCCAGTAAAGAAAAGTTAAAAGGAATGATAAATATCTCTTTGATTTTATTAAGTTTGCTTATTCTTATTTCTTTAGAATGGTTTTTGAGAAAATATAATGGACTAATATAACATGATTAAACAAATAGTTTACATAGCGTTAATTATTACGAGTATAAGTTCATGTGTTACTTCATCAGTATTGGTTAATGTGCAAAGGCCAGCTGACATTACAATTAATAAAGATATACAAAATGTTGTTGTTGTGAATAGGTCTAGACCATCAAAAGATAATTTAGCAGAAAATATTGTTGAAGGTTTAATTAGTGGAGAAGGTATTGGTGCTGATAGAAAAGGAGCGGAATATTGTGTTGAAGGACTTGCAGGGATGCTTAATAATTCAGAACGATTTAGTTTGAAAAATGGAGGAGGAATTGAGTTGAAGGGAACGGGTACATCTTCTTTCCCAATTCCCTTAGCTTGGAATGAAGTGAAAAGTATTTGTGGCTCTTATGATGGAGATGCTTTGTTAGTGTTAGAGACTTTTGATTCAGATTCTCGAGTTCTAGTTGGTCCTCCCGTTGCTAGAACACGAAAAGTAAAAGGAATAAAAGTGAAAGAATTACGTTATCCTGCTACTTTAATTATGGAGGTGGAATCAGGATGGAGAATTTATGACGTTAATAAAGAAAGAATAATTGATGAAAATAAATATATAGAAATTAAAGAATTTAATGCTTGGGGAGATTCTCCTGAGCAGGCACAGTTTAATTTACCTTCTAAAAGAATAGCGATTAAGCAAGCAGGAATTCATGCTGGGGAGAAATATGGTTTTCGTATTTCTCCAATATGGTTAAAAGTGAATAGAACTTATTATATTGGTAAGCATGAAGATCTTAAAAATGCTAGGCAATATGTAAAAAGAGAAGACTGGGATGCAGCAATAGAAATTTGGCTTCCTTTAACTGAGGATGAAGACTTAAAAATTGCAAATAGAGCCACATTCAATATGGCGCTTGTAAGTGAAATAAAAGGGAGTTTAAAAACTGCAATAGATTGGGCTAAAAAGGCTCAAAAAATGGGAAATAAGAAAGCATATAATTATATAAACGTATTAACCAATAGGGTGATGGATGAAGAAAAATTAAAAAAACAACTAAATTAAATAACTAAAATAAATAAATTATGGAAAATCAGGGATTGCCTAAGGCAATGGTAATGGGAATAGTAGGACTAATATTTGTAGTCATGTTTGGTTCAAGTATGTTTTTAACGATAGATTCAGGAGAAAAAGGAGTGCTATTTAGAAAATTTGGAGGAGGATTGGAGAAGGAAGTCGTTTATGGACAGGGTTTTCAGGTCATAGCTCCATGGAATGATATGTTTGTATATGATGTAAAAATACATGAAACATTTGAAAAAATGGAGGTGCTATCAAAGAATGGACTTTCAATCAAGATTGATTTGTCATTTAGATATATGCCTGTTGAAGATAAAATAGGATACCTACATGATGAAATTGGGAGAAATTATCTAGAACGCATAATCAAACCTGAGATCAGATCGGTCACTCGTGAGGTTATTGGTAATTATTTGCCAGAGGAATTGTATTCTACAAAAAGAGAAGCAATTGAAGATGAAATTGAAGCTCTTACTAGAGCTAAGGTTGAGTCTAAGTATTTAACTTTAGATGCGATTTTAATTAGAGATGTTACATTACCACTAACTCTTAGAACTGGTATAGAAAAAAAATTAGTTCAAGAACAAGAATCTTTAGAATATGAATTTAAAATCGATAAAGCCAGAAAAGAGGCAGAAAGAAAAGAAATTGAGGCGAATGGTATTGCAAAATTTCAACAAATTGTGAATCGAACTATTACACCTCAACTGCTAAAATGGAAAGGGGTGGAAACAACACAAGAAATTGCAAAATCACCGAATGCAAAAGTAATTGTAATTGGTAATGGAGATGGAGATTTACCTATTATTTTAGGAGGACAATAATATTTTGTATTATTGCATTAGAAAAAATATATTAATTAATTTTAAAAAAGAACAAATGAAAAAGATTACGATAATGTTATTAGTAGCTATGATTCCGTTTTTAACTATGGCACAGAAAAGAAGTAAGAAAAAGGAAAAGCAAGCTGTTGAGCAAATTAAAAGTTCGAAAGCTACTGTTGAATATATGGTAATAAAAGGTGTTGAAATTCCTATGGATATCCAAGGTGTTGATATTATTGAAAATTCAAAAGATATTTCTGATGGTGAAGATGTTCGTTCAGAAATCGAGATAAAAAGATTGTTAAAGCCTCAAGTTAGGTTAATAATTGCTTTTGATTTTGGAAATGAAAGAACTAAAGAAGTATCTGAAATGATGCGTGCTTCAAGTAGATTTCGTTCTATGTCAGCTGCTGCTAATGCTGCTGCTGTAAATGGATGGGAATTTGTTTCTGCTAATATAGTAAATGGTAAAGCAGGTATTACTCATTACTATTATATGAAAAGAAACAAGTAATTTGTTTTGATGAATAATTAAAAAAAGTTTTACTGAAAGGCAGGGCTTTTTTTATTGTAATTTCCCGTTAATCATAACCTTACTAATAAGCTTTTCACCAAAGCTGTAAGGTAAGTAAGCGTAAGAAGAAATTGGTTTTGTTATGAACAGATTAGCTTTCTTCCCAACACAGATACTTCCTAATTCTTTTTCAATTCCCATTGCATAAGCCGTGTTGATAGTTGTAGCATTTATTACTTGCTCAGGAGTCATTTTTAATTGTATGCAGCCAAGTGATGCTACGAAATTCATATTTCCGCTTGGTGTAGATCCAGGGTTATAGTCTGAAGCTAAAGCTATAGGCAACCCTTTATTTATCATTTTAACTGCTGGGCTATAGGGTATCCCCAAAAAGAACGAGCAAGAAGGTAAAGCGGTAGGCATACAATTACTTCCTTTTAAAGCTTCATAATCTTCTTCTACCATTTCTTCCAAGTGGTCAACTGATAATGCTCCTAAATCCACTGAAGCCTTTATACCGCCAATAGCATTAAATTGATTGACATGTGTTTTTGAAGGGATACCTAATTTATTGGCTGCAGTAAGTAGGTTTTTTGTGTCTTCAACTGTAAAGTATTCGTCCTCACAAAAAATATCTACATAGTCAGCCAATCCTTCTTTTGCTACTATTGGTAACATTTTATTGATTATCAAATTCATGTACCCCTCTTTATTGTCTTTGTATTCTATTGGTAAGGCATGAGCGCCAAGAAAAGTAGCTTTTATCGTTACATCTGTATTTTCTTTTAAGCGCTTGATTACTCTTAACATTTTAAGTTCAGCATCTAAAGTTAAACCATAACCACTTTTTATTTCAATGGCTCCAGTTCCCATTTCTATTAATTTGTTTAAGCGAGCCAATGCATCTTCAAAAAGTATATCTTCAGAAGTTTTTTGTAATTTTTCAGCAGAATTTAAAATTCCTCCGCCTCTTTGTGCTATTTCAGCATAACTAAGTCCATTTATTCTGTCAACAAATTCTCCTTCACGGCTAGCTGCAAATACTAGGTGTGTATGGCTATCGCAATAAGTAGGAAAAACCATTCCTCCTTCAGCATCAATTATTTCAGTATTGTTCCAATCTTCAATTCCTGCCCAATCCTCCATACTTCCAAATAAGGTGATAATTCCATTTTCAACTTCTACAAAGGCATCTTTTATGGTGTTGATATGTGACATATCCTTTCCTGCAACCCATTTTCTTGGAGATTCTTCTGTTTGTATAAGTTCAGCTATATTTTTGATTACTATTTTCATGGCTATATATTCTGATGCGAAAATACACAATTCACTCTAAATACCTTACATTTGCCATTATGGGAAATTCTATCGGAAAATTCTTTAAACTAACTACTTTTGGTGAGTCGCATGGTGTTGCAATTGGCGGGATAATTGATGGTTGTCCATCAGGGATAGAATTAGATTTTCTGATTATACAAAAGCAATTGGATAGAAGGAGGCCAGGACAGTCTAAGATTACAACTCAAAGGAAAGAGAGTGATGAAGTTCAATTTTTATCTGGTATTTTTGAAGGTAAAACTACGGGTACTCCTATAGGATTTGTCATTAAAAATGAAGATGTTAAGAGTAAAGATTATTCTTCTATAAAAGATGCTTTTCGTCCATCCCATGCTGATTTTACTTATACGACCAAATATGGGATTAGAGATTATAGAGGAGGAGGAAGATCTTCTGCTCGTGAGACTGCATGCAGGGTAGTAGCTGGAGCAATTGCTCAACAAATTTTAAATAAAGTTGGAGTAAATATTTCTGCTTATGTTTCAGTTGTAGGGAATGTTAAGCTTAATAAATGTTATGCTGATTTGGATTTATCCTTGATAGATGATAATTTAGTTAGGTGTCCTGATAATGCTATTGCTGATCAAATGATTTTAGCAATTGAAAAAACAAAAAAAGAGGGCGATACTGTCGGTGGAGAGATTACGGCTTTAGCGACTGGAGTTCCTGCCGGCTGGGGAGAGCCTGTATTTGATAAGTTACATGCTGACATAGGCAAAGGAATGCTTTCCATTAATGCAGTGCATGGTTTCAAATACGGTTTTGATTCAGTTCATATTGCTGCAAGTAAAGGAAGTGAAGTTAATGATAGAATGATAGATGAAAGTGGAAAAACTAAAACAAATTTTTCTGGAGGAATACAAGGAGGAATAAGCAATGGGAATGATATTTATTGTGAAGTAGCCTTTAAGCCAGTAGCTACTATTATGCAAAAGCAGAATACGATTGATATAGATGGAAATAAAATAGATATTAAAGGTAAAGGAAGGCATGATGCTTGTGTGGTACCAAGGGCAGTACCTATTGTAGAATGCATGATGGCACTCACTTTGGTGGATGCTTATTTAAGAAGTAAAACAAATAGAATATAAAATATGAAAAAACTAGCACTGCACTGGAAAATTATAATTGGAATGGTATTAGGTATCGTTTATGGCCTAATCGCTAATAAATTAGGTTGGGTAGATTTCACGAATGCATGGATAAAGCCCTGGGGTGTTATCTTTGTTAATCTATTAAAATTAATTGCAGTGCCTTTAGTATTTGCATCCCTCATAAAAGGGGTGGCATCACTTTCTGATATTTCAAGATTAAGTAGAATAGGGGGAAAAACTATTATTATTTACTTGCTGTCAACCGTTGTTTCGGTAAGCATTGGTTTGTTCTTAGTGAATATGGTAAATCCTGGATCTAATTTTGATAAAAATTCTATTCAGTTGACTGAAAATTATCGATCAGGAGCAGATAAAAAAATAGCAGCTGCAGGAAATGTGAAGCAGGCAGGTCCTCTTCAATTTGCAGTAGATATAGTGCCGACTAATATTTTTTCAGCATCAAGCGATAATTCTAACATGTTGCAGGTTATTTTCATTGCTATTCTATTTGGAATAGCAATGGTCATGTTGCCGAGTGAAAAAACGTTGTATGTAAAAGGCTTTTTTGATGGCATAAATGATATTATTTTACAAATAGTAGATTTAATCATGCTTGCTGCTCCTTATGGTGTATTTGCACTCTTAGGAGGCTTGGTCGTTGATTTTGGAGCAAGTTCTACTTTGTTTATTGCTTTAGGAAAATATTCCCTAACCGTTATTGCAGGTTTATTGATAATGGTATTCGTAGTCTATCCGTTAATATTAAGAATATTTACTAAAGTAAAGTATTTGGATTTTTTTAAAGCAATTTCTCCTGCACAAATGTTGGCATTTTCCACTAGTTCAAGTGCGGCAACTTTACCAGTTACTATGGAAAGATGTGAGGATCATTTAGGAGTTTCAGAAGAAATTTCTTCATTTGTTTTGCCTTTGGGGGCTACTATTAATATGGATGGAACCTCTCTTTATCAAGCGGTTGCAGCTGTATTTATTGCACAAGCCTTTGGTATTGAATTGGACTTAAGCCAACAATTAACTATTGTGCTTACTGCAACTTTAGCATCTATTGGAGCGGCTGCTGTCCCAGGAGCTGGCATGGTAATGTTGGTTATTGTTCTTGGAGCAATTAATGTTCCTGCGGAGGGCTTAGCACTTATCTTTGGAGTGGATAGAATATTAGATATGATGCGTACAATTGTAAATGTAACGGGTGATGCTACTGTAGCTACTATTGTGGCTTCAACTGAGGGAGAATTACGCCAAGTTACTGAAGAAGAATTAATGAATTAGTATGCGTATACTATTCCTTTTTTCTTTCTTCTTTTTACTTAATTCTGTTTTTCCACAAGAATGCTTTCCTGAAAAATCAAAAGATAAAAGACTAGTTAAAAAAATAGTTAAGCTAATTGAAAAAAAGGCATATTATGCAGCCTTAGATGAATTGCGTTTCACTAATGATATTACTATATTTAATGCATTTAAGTCAGAGATATTATGGCGTAAAGCTGACTTTTTTAATGCTGAAACTGAAGGGTTGAAAGTAATAGCTAATTGTCCTGATGATTTTCCAAAAGTTTATTATTTCTTAGGTGAAATTGCTTTTAATAGAAAGGACTATGTGAGTGCGGATTTGTATTTGAAACGGAGTATAGATTTAGGAATTTCAGACCCGTATTATTCTGATGCAATGAATATATATGGAAAAGCAAAAATTCTTGCCGAAATCATTGCTAATCCTGTTCCTTTTAATCCTGAAGTTGTAAGTGGTATTTCTACTATATTTGATGAGTATCTACCTATAATTTCTCCTGATCAGGAATTATCATTCTTTACAAGAAGGTCGGATAAAATCAGTTTGAATTCAATTACAAATACTAGTATTGAAGAGTTTGTTTCTAGTAAAAAAATAAAGGGTAAATTTGAGGTTGGACAAGCTTTACCTTCCCCTTTTAACTTAGAAAGCAATGAGGGTGGGGCATCTATTACGATTGATAATAGAATACTGTATTTCACAAAATGTATCAAGAACAAAAAGGGTTATAATAATTGTGATATTTATTATGTGAACAGAGAGGGTAATAGTTGGTCAGCAGTACAAACTTTTTCTGATAAAATTTCAAAATCAGATTCTTGGGAATCGCAACCTACTGTTTCTTCTGATGGTAAAAAAATAATCTTTGCTAGTGATAGGCTTGGAGGTTATGGTAAAATTGATTTATATGAAATTAATTGGCAAAATGAAAAATGGACAGATCCTATAAATTTAGGTTCAGCTATTAATAGTAATGAGTATGAAAAATCTCCTTATTTGCATACAGATGGAGAAACCTTGTTTTTTTCCTCAACAAATTTTCCTAGTCTGGGTGGATTTGATGTTTTTTACTCTAGAAAGGATAGTTTAGGAAATTGGCAAGAACCTCAGAATATTGGTTATCCTGTTAATACAGTAGCTGATGAAATTTCTCTTTTTGTTAGTACAGATGGAAATAAGGCTTATTTTGCTTCAAATCAATTGAATGGAGTAGGAGGTTGGGATATTTATTCTTTCCCTTTACATAATGATGCTAAGCCTGAGAGAGTACTATTTTTAAAAGGAGAATTAATGGATGAAAATGGGAGAGTTTTGGAGGATGTAGAGTTGGAAATAAAAAATATAAATACCAATGAAGTTATTATTGTAAAAGTTGATGCAGGAGCTTATGTTTCTTCTTTAACATTGGCTAAAGATGATGATGTGTTGATTACTATTAAAAAAGAAGGGTTTGCTTTTAATTCAACTTATATTTCAGCTAATGATACTTCTTTTTCATCTCCTGCTAATTTGGATTTTAAATTAAATTCTTTAGAAGAAGGAAGATCGTTTGATTTAAGTGATATTTATTTTGAAACGAATTCCTTTCAAATAAGTTCAATAGCTAAGAATGTGCTTTTTGAATTTACTGCTTATCTTAATTTGAATAAAAATATGGAAATTGAAATAAATGGTTTTACGGATGATATTGGTAATGATATTGCTAATCAGCTTTTGTCAGAAAATAGGGCTAAGGCAGTTTATGACCTGTTAGTTGCTAATGGACTGGCGATAAATAGATTAAGTTATAATGGTTATGGTGAGCAATTTCCTAGATTAAATAATATTTCTGATAAAAATAGGGCTATAAATAGAAGAACTGAATTCCGAATTATTAGCCAATAAAAAATCCTGCTATTGCATTGCAGGATTCCTTATTATATATGTAAAAGAGATTATCTGGCTTCTCTAATTCTAGCTTTCTTGCCAGTTAGTTCTCTTAAGTAATAAATTCTTGCTCTTCTAACTTTACCTTTTTTGTTTACTTCAATTTTTTCAATTAAAGGAGTGTTGATCGGGAAGATTCTTTCAACACCTATTGAATGAGAAATTTTTCTGATTGTAAATGTTTCAGTTGCTCCACTACCTTTTCTTTGGATAACATCTCCTTTGAAGAACTGAGTTCTTTGTTTGTCCCCCTCCTTAATTGTGTAGTAGACAGTAATATTATCTCCTGCTTTGAAACTTGGTAAATTGTTTCCTGGAGTAAGCTCTTTTGCTATAGTTTCAGTAATGTTCATTTTTCTAATATTAGGTTTTGAAATCGGTTTGCAATATTACGCATATTTTTTATTTAATTATCTTAAGAAACAAACAATTTTACTCAAATAAATCTGGTCTTCTTTCTTCTGTTCTTTTTATTGCTTCTTGTGCTCTCCATTCTGTTATAAGTTTCTGATTACCAGACAGTAGCACTTCAGGAACTCTCCATCCTTTATAGTTGGATGGGCGAGTGTATATAGGTGGTGCTAGTAAATTATCTTGAAAAGAATCGGTAAGCGCAGATGTCTCGTCAGAAATCACACCAGGAATTAAGCGTATAATGGAATCAGAAAGTATAGCTGCCGCTGCTTCACCGCCAGTTAGTACATAATCCCCAATAGATATTTCTTTGGTGATGATGTGTTCTCTTACTCTTTGATCAATTCCTTTATAGTGTCCACACAATAAAATTAAGTTTGTATGTGTGGATAGTGTGTTGCAAATTTGTTGATTTAGCGTCTCTCCGTCAGGAGATAGATAGATTATTTCATTATAGTTTCTTTCGCTTTTTAGCTTACCTATACAATCGTCAATAGGCTGTATGCATATGACCATTCCAGCACCACCACCAAACTGATAGTCGTCAACACTTTTTTGTTTGTTGGTGGAGTAGTCTCGTAAATTATGAATTATGATTTTTGCCTTTCCATTTTCTTTTGCTCGCTTTAAAATTGAGTATTCAAAATAAGTGTTAAAAAATTCAGGAAATAATGTTATGATGTCAATTCTCATTTGGCAAACTTACAAAATCAAAATGGTTTATATTTCATGTATATTTTTGCTTTAAAATAGATATGACATGCTGTCATATGTATTATTTAAAGTTCTTTTAATCAGACAATTAACTTACTTAATCTATATAATTAATTAAGTATATGATTTTGATGTAAAAAATAATTTGTAGGAAGTGTTTTTTTGTAATAATATGCGAAAATTGCTAACAATTGTTGATATTTATTTAAAGTAAGAATGTGTAATATACATGTAATTTTTATACTTTCAACCTTCTAAAATAAAGATATATGGATAAACTATTTTTCCTTTTCTGTTTTACTTTTTTGTTAACTATAAGTGCAGAATCTCAAATTTCAGACAGTACAAAGGGTAATTTTTTGGAACAACAATTTAGTGATTCTATCGCTCAAATAAATGAACAAAATGAACATCTAAAAGCATCTCGAGATGCTTATAATGAGGGATTAATTTTATTGAAAAATGAAAGTTATAATGAGGCAATACCTTGCTTTACTAAGGCATTAAGTATGGATTCTATTTTCTTTCAAGCCTATTTGAGTAGAGCAAAATGCTATGAAAAGTCAGATAATAACTTAGCGATTGCTGATTATTTAAAAACTTTTGAGCTTGATTCTACTAATTTATATCCTTTATATGCAGTTGCAATCTTGCACTTAAAGTCGGATAAAACTTTGGCTGAAGGAATGTACACAACTATTTTGTCCTTAAAGAATGATGAGTATAAGGCTATGAGTCAACTTGGAATTATTGCTTTTATGGATGGAAAATATGAAGATGCCGAGCAATTATTTACACAATCCTTAGCAGTTAACATTAATGCATATGTTTTAAATGACAGGGGAAGTTGCTATCGTAAACTAGAGAAATTAGACTTGGCTATAAACGATTATTTGGCTGCTATTGATTTGAATACTAATCTGGCATTTATATATAGTAACTTGGCAAGTGTGTATAGTAAACAAGGTGAAATTGATAAGGCTTTGAGTTATTATGATTTAGCAATTTCAAAAGATGCTCATTATGCTTTAGCCTATAATAACAAGGCAAGTGTCTTATTGGATGAAAAAGAATTTGAAAAAGCAAATATTGAGATTGATAGAGCCTTAGTTGCAGATTCCAAATATGCTCCTGCATACAACAATAAAGGAGTAATTCATCATCAAATGAAAAAATATAAGGAAGCTATTGCAGCTTTTGATAAAGCAATTCAATTAGATGTATATTATGCGAAAGCCTATTTAAATAGAGGGATATCTAAGCAAATGATTAGAGATGAGGATGGAGCTTGCTTAGATTGGGGAAAAGCGAAAGAATTAGGAATTATGATGGTAAAAAAATATTTAGCTATGACTGTGAATAGTAGATTTAGGAAAAGTTTGTTGCTGGTATGTATGTTGTTTTTGACGAGCATTGCTTTTTCGCAAGACATAGCATTTAAAAATACTAATTTTAAAGAGGATAAACAAGGATTGAAATCTGCAAAGGAAGATATAGAAACTGCAGATGAAATGCGTGAAAAGGGGATTGAAAAAACATTGCTTATGCAAGATGCAAGCATTATTTTTAGTCAGGCAATTTTTCATTATAATAAAGCACAAGCTTTTAATTCAAACAATGCAGAATTAAATTATAAAATTGGGAGTAGTTTATTGTTTACTAATCAAAAAGAAAAAGCTTATTCCTACCTAGTAAAAGCAAAGGATCTGAAAGGAGATTTACCTGCTGAATTTTTATTTTACTATGCTATGGCTCTGCAGTTAAATGGAGATTATACTAGTGCAATTAAGCAGTTTGAACAGTTTAAGGAGACTGCTAAAAGTAAAGTATATGCGCTTTATGAAGTGTTTACTAAAAAGTATATTAAGGAATGCCAAGGTGCAGATGAAGTTTTAGCTACTGAGCATAGAATTTGGGTAGATAATTTGCCGATAAATACTAATCATGATGAATGGAGTCCTTGCTTGAGTGCTGATGGAGAATTATTGATTTTTACTTCTAATCAGCCAAATGAAAATCAACCAGATAAATTTGGAGCGTATGATCAGGATATTTATTATTCTAATTTAAATGCTCGTAAATTTTCAGAAGTATTACCTATTTCTGAATTAAATACAGAAAATGATGATGTTTCAGGAGGGCTTTCCTATGATGGGCAAAGGTTGCTTATCTTTAAGCAGGAGGATGATAATGCAGATGTTTTTGAATCTAAATTAAATGGTTTAAAATGGGGTATTCCTTCAAGGAAAATGGGAGAGAAGTTAAGAGGGGGAAATACAGATGGGAACGAAACTTTTGCTTCATTTGATCCGCCAGATGTTAAGATCTATTATATTACTGATGGTGGGTATAGCCGTAATAAAAATATTTATTTTTCAGGCGTAATGAATAGAGAACGCAATCTTTGGGGTAAAGGTCAAAGTGCGGGCCATGAGATAAATACAAAATTTCAGGAAGGTTCAGTTTATATTCATCCTGATGCGAAAACTATGTATTTTTCATCTCAAGGACATAACTCACTTGGTGGCTATGATATTTTTGTTTCTTATGTTGATGATTTAGGACATTGGGGAGATCCAATTAACCTAGGATACCCTATTAACACTCCTTATGATGATTTATTTTATAGCGCTACTGCTAGTGGGAGATATGCTTATATTGCTTCAAATAGAGCGGGTGGAATTGGAGGTTTAGACATTTATAAGGTAACTTATTGGGGGACGGATAAACCTATGAGTACTGACGTACAGGATCAGTTAATCGCTAGTATTGCCAAGCCTGTGAGTGATAACACGATTGCCAAGCCTATTCTTGTGGAAGAAAAATCCTTAACTGTTTTCAAGGGTAAAGTATTAGATGCTATTACCAAAAAACCTATTAAAGCGGCAATTGAAATCATCTTAAATGAAACTGGGAAGGTGTATACTTCCTTTTTCTCTAATAGTGCTACAGGTAAATTTCTGTTATCCTTGCCTGCTGGCAATAACTATGGAATATCTGTATCTGCTGATGGGTATTTATTTCATTCGGAAAATTTTGACTTACCTAAGGGGGATGGATTCAATAGTGTAACTAAGGATGTTGAATTAAAAAATATAAAAATAGGAAGTAATATTGCTCTTAGAAATGTATTTTTTAATACAGGAAAATGGGAGGTAAAAAATGATTCTTATGCTGAGTTAGCGCGTTTAGTTTTGCTTTTGAATGATGTGCCTAGCCTAAAAATCGAAATTTCAGGACATACAGATAATGTAGGTGCAGAATCTTTTAATGAGTTGCTTTCACAAAGGCGAGCTGATGCAGTAGTAAATTATCTAGTAGAAAATGGAGTAGACAAAAATAGATTATCCGCAAAAGGTTACGGACAATCTGACCCTGTAGATTCTAATGATTCCGCTGAAGGGAGGGCATCCAACAGAAGAACCGAATTTGAAATTATTGAAAATTAATTCAATATAATTTTTTGCGTTTTATTTTCTGATTTAAGAATATAGATTCCACTCTTTAAATGAGAAATAGTTGTAGACTCTTCTTTAGTTGATAAAACTAATTTCCCACTGCTATCATAAACTGAAATAGCCTGTGTTGTTTTAATGGTTTTAGTTATAGAATTATATGTGAAAGGAGTTTGAAGATTATTATCTGAAATCGCATTTACAACTTCTTCATTTACTGAAAGTGATGCTGTGAATGCATTGTCCCCATTATTGTTAGAGTTTGCATTAGAGAAGAGAAGAGAAGCATAAAAAGTAGTATTCCCATTACTATTAGCTGTTGGTGTCCAGTCCATAGTCCAACTTTTAGTTGTGCTCCCACTTGTTCCTGATGATTTATGAGATACTGCATTATTTGCATTTACTAATTTTGTGGTGTTGTCAGTAATCATAAAATCTCCTGATTTAGAATTTCCATTTTCAGCTGTTAATTCAAAGCCAAATTTTATGCAGTTAGCTTTTACACCTGTAAGTGTAATTGTGTAAGTATTACCTATTACATAACCATTAGCAGGTATATCACTAGTAATAGTTGCTGTACCTACTCCTGAATTTAATGTGCCCGAATGGCAGCCTGTGCAATTGCCTCCATCTATTGGGGAATTAGTTTTTGCTCCAGGAGATCCTGTTCCATTAGAATTAGAAGTTGTCGGGTAAAAGAATATTGCTAGTGCAATAGTGATAGGGAAAAGCAGTAAAGATTTTTTCATAGTAATTTTATTTTCTACAAATTTAGTAATTTTTCTATTACTCTACAAAAGCATGTAGATGGTGTCTGTCAAACTAAATTGGATAGTTTATTTTTTACTTCTTCTGTTTAATAAATAAATTCCTAAAACAGCAACAAGTACTAGACATGAGGAAATAATCTCAGCTTGTGTAATTCCTCCTAATATATCGTATTCTGTATTAATTCTTATTTTTTCAATGAAAAAACGCTCAACTCCATTTAATCCAAGATAAATACAAAACAATATCCCTGGAACACGGATTTGTTTACGAATAGCCCATAAGAAGCTAAAAATAAGTAAACACATTATTACTTCATAAAAGGCTGTTGGCCATACGGGGTTCGCTAGTTGATAACAGTATGGTTGCCAAAACTGAGCGCCACAATCCTCCATAGGAATTCCAGAACGAATGACATTATGTGGAAAAGTATAGCTCCACATCCAATCTGGAAGATAAACCATCCATTCTGGTTTTGGAGCTAAGTTATCAATTCCCCAATCCCCATCACCTGACATTTGACAGCCAATGCGTCCAACTCCATAAGCAAGCATTAGGGCTGGGGCAGCAGCATCAATCAAATGTAAAATATTTATCTTATATCTTCTTGTATACCAAATTACAGAAAATGCTCCAGCAATTAATCCTCCATAAAAGGTAAGGCCACTAAAAGCCATAAGTTGTCCGATAGGATCAGCTATGAATGCTCCCATATTTTCTAAATTATGGAAAACTTTAGCTCCTATAATCCCTGAAACAGCAGCAATCATGGTCATATTTCCTACTAGTTCATAAGGATGAATCGTTTTTTCAATTTCCTTAGGTGTAGCTAATCTTGTTTTTTTGTTTTCATCCCATTTTAAATAAATGGATAAGCCTGCAATAAAAATACCGCCAATAAAACTACCTCTTGTTGAAAGGATGAAATCCTGAGGGTTTGCAACTAAATCAGAATAATGAAAGATAGCTTCAATTAACTTAAATCCAATAAAAAAGCCAGTAATAAGATTGCTTAGTATTTCGTAAATGCTTAATGATTTTCCAATAGTTTTTTTAATAATACTTACGTTAAGTTGTCCTTCATTTTCTTTTCGTTTTAATTCTTTAGTGATTACATAGGACGCTGCTAAAAAAGCAATGGCAACCCAAAACCCAAAAGTTTGGATAGGAAGAGGGATGTTTATCCCAAATAGATCAAAAAGTAAGTGGCTTATTGTTGGATACATGTAATGGTTGTTTCTTTATGCAATCTCTGCTTTCATTATTCCGTCATCATCTATTGCTATTAGCCTAGCTTGTTTTTTAGTTCTGCAAATAGTAGATTGAAAAGGAATCTTTATTTTAATATAGTTGTCTGTAAATCCAAATAAATATCCCTCCTTATTTTCTTGCTCAAAAAGTGCTGTATGTTCTGTGTCTAGGTATTTTTCATAAAATGCTCGTTGTAATTTATTAGAAAGGATTCTCAATTGTTTACTTCTTTCAGCTCTATCTGATTTTGAAACAACTCCATCCATATCTATTGCTGGAGTATTTTCTCTTTCTGAATAAGTAAATACATGTAAATAGGATAGAGGTAAATCTTTAATGAAATTAAGTGTCTTATCAAACTCTTCATTAGTTTCCCCAGGAAAGCCTACAATTACATCAGCTCCAATACATACATCTTTCACTTCCCGAACAATTTTCTCAATCTTAGTTCTGTATAGTTTTGTTTGGTAACGTCTTTTCATTTTACCTAGCACTATGTCCGAACCTGATTGCATTGGAATATGAAAGTGAGGCATAAATTTTTTAGATTTTCTCACTAATTTTATTACTTCATCATTAATTAGATTTGGTTCAATAGATGAAATTCTATAACGCTCAATTTGTTCTACATTATCTAATTCTTTTACTAAATCAGAAAAATTTCTGTTGTCATTTTTATCTTTAAACTCGCCAATATTTACTCCAGTAATTACAATTTCTTTTATCCCTTTATCTGCAATGTCATTTGCATTTTTTATAATGTTATCTATGCTGTCACATCTACTTTTTCCTCTTGCTAAAGGTATGGTACAATAAGTACAAGGATAGTTGCAACCATCTTGTATTTTCATGAAAGAACGGGTGCGATCAGTAAGCGAATAGGATGAAAAATAGTCTAATCCATTAATTTCACAACCATGAATCTGAGTGGTTTCATGCGTTTTTAAGTCAGTAAGCAGCTTTGGTAAATTGAATTTTTCATTAGCTCCAAGTACCATATCAACACCTTCAATGTCACTTATTTCTTTAGGTTTTAATTGTGCAAAACAACCTGTCACTACAATAAATGCTTTTGGTGAATTTTTTTTTGCTTTCCTAATTATTCTTCGGCATTCTCTATTGGCATTTTCGGTAACAGAGCAAGTATTGATTACATATAAGTCTGCTTTATTTTCAAATTCAGTTTTAATAAAACCAATATCAGCTAATTGTCTTCCAATAGTTGAAGTCTCTGAAAAGTTGAGCTTACAGCCTAATGTATAAAAGGCAACTTTTTTATTATCAAACATGATGCAAAAGTAGAAAATCAAAAGGGTTTATAAGAATTGTAACTTAATATTTTTTCAGTCGTTTTATCAAATAGGATTAGTCTATTAATCAATACTCAAAACCATGATATTACTCTTACTTACCTTTTTATTCAAAAATAGATTAATCCTGATAAAAAATAAGCTAACATACTTTTTTATAATCCTTGAAGCCATGCTAATATCCTGTAGTGCAAGCCCACAAGTAATTGCTGATTTTACGACATTCTCAGTCAATACTGGATCTGGATCATTAGTGTTTTATTTTGTAGATTATTCTTTTACAAATAATTCAATAGTAAATTGGCAATGGGATTTTGGAGATAGAATTACTTCTAATTTATAATGAATAAATTAACCTTATGAGGTAATTTTAAATCCTTAAATTAGCCGACTTAAAACTTAATTATGAAGTGGAAAGTCGGCTTTTTTATTGTTTCTCTTTTTTTTACTGCTTGTTCTGAGCAGTACAATAATGATGAATTGGCGATTTTTAAGTACAATGAATCAGCAGGAATAGCAACTTTGGATCCTGCTTTTGCAAGAGATCAAGCTACAATTTGGGCAACTAATCAATTATTCAATGGTTTAGTGCAACTTGATAATGATTTAAACATTAAGCCTTCAATTGCAAAAAATTGGCATATTTCTAAAGATGCTTTAGTATATACTTTTTTGCTTAGGGATGATGTGCTTTTTCATGAGGATAAACTATTTAAAAATGGAAAAGGCAGGAGAGTGATAGCTCAAGATTTTGAGTATTCATTTAATAGGTTACTAGATAAAAAATTAGCAGCTCCTGGTGCTTGGGTATTGTCAAATGCAAGTAGTTTTAAGGCTGAAAACGATTCTGTATTTAAAATTGAGTTAACAACTCCTTTTCCTGCATTTTTATCCTTACTGAGTATGCAATACTGCTCAGTTGTTCCAAGGGAAATCATAGAAGCAAGAGATTTTAATAGGCAACCTATTGGAACAGGCCCTTTTAAGTTTCAATTATGGAAGGATGGTGTGAAATTAGTACTTAGAAAGAACCCTAACTATTTTGAAAAAGAAGCAGGAAAGCAATTGCCTTTTTTGGATGCAGTAGCTATTACATTTATTAAAGATAAGCAATCAGCATTTTTACAATTTATTCAAGGAAGGTTGGATTTTATTTCAGGAATTGACGCTAGTTATAAAGATGAAATTTTAACTAATAGGGGAGAGTTGCAAGAAAAATATAAAGACAAAGTTATTTTGCAATCTCAGCCATATCTGAATACTGAATACCTAGGGTTTTTAATGGAAACTCCTTTGCCTTTAAAAATTAGGCAAGCCATTAATTATGGTTTTAATAGAATGAAAATGCTTAAATACCTCAGAAATAATATCGGCACTCCAGCTAATCAAGGGTTTATTCCTATGGGATTGCCTTCATTTTCTGAGAAATTGAATGGATATAGTTATAATCCTGAAAAGGCAAGGCAATTAGTTTTAGCGGCTGAAATTGAGAATGGTTTTGATGCTGATTATGAAATTATATTATCAACCACTTCTTCATATTTAGATTTGTGTGAGTATATTCAAAATCAATTGCAAGATATTGGTTTAAAGGTTAGAGTAGAAGTAAATCCTGCATCTACCCATAGGCAGATGGTTGCCACATCTAAACTTAATTTCTTTAGAGGTAGTTGGATCGCGGACTATCCAGATGCAGAAAATTATCTTTCTCTTTTTTATAGCAAGAATTTTTGCCCAAACGGACCAAATTATACGCACTTTGATAATGAAGCGTTTGATCTTTTGTATGAAAGATCTTTATCAGAAACCAATATTAAAACTAGACATGCTTATTATCAACAAATGGATAAGCTGATTATTGAAAGTGCAGTTGTAGTTCCTTTGTATTATGACAGGGTATTGCGTTTTATGAATAAGAATATTACAGGTTTTGAAAGTAATGCAATGAATTTACTTGATTTAAAAAGAGTGAGGAAGTAATCTATAAATATTAATACAATTACTATTTTTGCTAAAATTCAATTTACTCTATGAACATATCATACAGCTGGCTTAAAAACTACCTAAACCTTAATCTTCCTGCAGAAGAAATTTCTCAATTATTAACTGATACAGGATTAGAAGTAGAGGGAGTAAAGGAAGTAGAAAGTATAAAAGGAGGGCTAAAAGGAATTGTAGTTGGTGAAGTTATCACAAAAATTCAGCACCCGAATGCAGATAGATTGAGCCTTACCACTGTTGATATTGGAAAAGATGAGTTATTACAAATAGTTTGTGGTGCACCTAACATTAATGTTGGTCAAAAAGTTCCTGTAGCTACAGTGGGGACTTGGCTTTATGATGGCGATAATAAATTCAAAATTAAAAAAGGGAAAATAAGAGGAGAGGATTCAGTAGGTATGGTTTGTGGAGCAGATGAAATAGGCCTTGGAAAAAAAACTGATGGGATTATGGTTTTGGATGCTATTGCACAAGTAGGTACTCCTGCTAGTGAATATTTTAAGTTAGAATCTGACATAGTATTTGAGATTGGCTTAACACCAAACCGATCGGATGCTATGGGGCATATCGGAGTTGCGCGTGATTTGTTGACGGTACTTAATCATAAAGGAAATAAGTTACAAATGTGTAAGCCATCTACTAAGGATTTTAAGATTGATAATACAAACAAAATTATTGAAGTTGAAGTAGCAGATCATAAAATATGCCCAAGATATTCTGGGCTAAGTATTAGTGGGATTAAGGTTACTACTTCTCCAGAATGGTTACAGAATAAATTAAAGGCAATTGGGATAGCACCGACTAATAATGTAGTGGATATCACCAATTATGTGTTGCATGAAATGGGTCAGCCATTACATGCTTTTGATGCAAATAAAATTGAAGGAGATAAAATAGTTGTTGCTAGTGTTAAAGAAAAAACAAAGTTCACAACTTTGGATGGGCAGGAAAGAGAACTTTCTGCTGCTGATTTAATGATATCTGACGCTAAAAAACCGCTTTGTATTGCTGGAGTTTTTGGAGGTTTAGAATCTGGAGTAAGTGAAAGCACAACAGATGTATTTTTAGAATCAGCTTATTTTAACCCAGTAAGCGTTCGTAAATCGGCTAAGCGTCATCATTTAAATACTGACGCATCTTTCCGTTTTGAAAGAGGATGCGACCCTAACAGTACTGTATATGCTTTAAAGCGAGCAGCTTTATTAATTCAAGAAATTTGTGGAGGTAAAATCTCATCAAATGTGATTGATATTTACCCTAATCCTATTGCTCATTTTGCAGTGGAACTAACCTATGCAAAGATGGATAGCTTAATAGGAGAGGTGATTAATAGGCAAGTAGTGAAAAACATTCTAATTGATTTAGAAATTGAAATTTCAAATGAAAATTCTGATGGTTTAAGTTTATTGGTTCCTCCATTCCGTTCTGACGTACAAAGAGAGGTGGATGTAATTGAGGAGGTTTTAAGAATTTATGGGTTTAATACAATTGCGATATCATCAAAACTGAATACTACTATTACTAACAGTGAAGGTGTAAATCCTGAACAAGTTAGGAATATGATTTCTGATTTACTTTCAAATACAGGTTTTAATGAGGCTATGAATAATTCCCTGACAAAGGAGGAGTTTACTGCTTTGATTCCTGAGTTAAACAAAGAACAGAATATAACTCTATTAAATCCTTTATCGCAGGATTTGAATGTAATGCGTCAATCGCTTTTGTTTAGTGGTTTGGAAAACATTGCATATAATCAGAATAGAAAAAATGCTGACATTAAGTTTTATGAATTTGGTAAAACATATCATAAAGCTGAAGAAGGAAATATTGAAAATCAGCATTTACAGATTTTGGTTAGTGGGAGAATGCAAGGTGAGAATTGGAACACAAGTGATAATAAAGTGGATTTCTATTTTATAAAAGAGAAAGTAGAGCATATTTTAAATAGGTTAGGGGTGAAAAAAATAAAACCTGAAGCAATAAACACCCATGGTTTTTCTCAAGGATTGATGTATACTTCTAAGAAAAAAAGATTGGTTTGCTTTGGAAGATTGGATCCTAAATTAGTTAAAGCATTTGGTGTAAAATCAACTGTTTATGCTGCTGATTTTAACTGGGATTTAATCCTAGAATTAACAGGATATACGAAAATAAAATATCAAGAAGTCTCAAAATTCCCTGAAATGCGTAGAGATTTATCATTATTGGTTAATAAATCAGTTTCTTTTGATGAGTTAAAAAAAATAGCAGTAGCTACTGAGAATAAAATATTAAAATCAGTAAACTTGTTTGATGTTTATGAAGGTGATAAATTACCAGAGGATAAAAAATCCTATGCTTTATCCTTTACTATGGCAGATGATACTAGAACTTTAACTGACATACATGTTGATAAGGTAATGGAAAAATTGATGAAATCTTTTACTGATAAAGCAGGAGCAGAGATTAGGTAGCGTGCAATTTTAATATATTTTGTTTAACTTTGATTTTTTAAAATACAAACAAATGAAAAAAACACTTCTAACTTTACTAAGCCTAATATTTTGTGCCATTACCTTTGCTCAAAGTGTACCACAAGGAATCAATTACCAAGCAGTTGCAAGAGATGCTTCTGGTAATGTACTGATGAATCAAGCTTTAACGATTCAGTTTTCTGTTATATCAGATATAACTACTTCAGCTGTAAGTTGGCAAGAAACCCACACAGTAACTACTAACGATTATGGTTTGTTTACAGCCATTATAGGTGGAGGAACAACAACATCTGTTGGTAATTCAGCAACCTTTGATGTAATAG
>JABGVU010000061.1 GCA_018645865.1 Flavobacteriales bacterium | reverse complement strand
TTGCAGCTGCCTTTACTATAACTCTTTGAAATTTATCTCTATTTTTAGTGGCAAATACTTGATCTTGTAACGCATAATTATAACCAAATTGATCTCTCATAACGTAATCAAAACCCCTTTGGTCGTAAGCCCAAGAATCATTTCCATGTTTATTAAACTCCCCAGTTCCTTTGTCAAGTAATATTCCATTTTTATCAAACCATTCTATTGTTCCTTCAGGCTCTAGCGATTGACTCCCCCAACCTCCATCTAATAAATCAAGAAGCCCTCCTGTTCCACTATTTCCAGATATTGACAGAATAGGAATAGTATGTGTGTCATTAATAAAAAAAGTATGATAATCAATAAAACTGGCTGGAATTGTTGGGTCTGAGCTATAACAAATTGCTTTTAAGACTGTTGTATTTGCAATGTTGATTGCTGTAGTATAAACCGTTGAAGTGTTATTCGGTTCATCTCCATTAGTAGTATAGTAAATTGTAATGTTTGGATCAGGTGAACTTAAAGCTATATTAATAGTTACTGAATTATATCCTCCATTCTGTGAGAAAACAGGAGGAGTTGCATACTCTTGCATTGCTCCAAAATTTGCAGCATTAGGAGTCCCATTTAAAAAGACACTCCAAATAGCTGATCCATCTGTTTCTCTTCCTCTAGTGTGAGACTTTTGGCTAGGTAATACCCTAATAGAATCTTGCAATATTCCTCCGTTATCTGAAAGCATAAAAATTTCATTTCCTTTAGTTTGCGTAATTTTGAAATTAGAATGAGCATTTCCTGCAATTAATTCGTCTCTACCAGAACAATAAATAATAGCAACTCCATTTGCAGGAATTATAAAGGATGAAGGAACAATCCATTTTGACGGGTTAGCAGGCTTATCGGTAAGTTGCCAGCCATTTATATCAATAGCTACTGCAGTAGGATTGTATAATTCTATCCAATCTTCAAATTCACCATAATTATCGGTAAAAGTATTATAGTTTGCAGCAGAATATTCATTAATTACAATTTGTCCATTTGCAGAAAAAAAGGCAAAACAAATAATTACAAATGTATAAATCAGTTTATTCATTCTACAAAAGTACAGAAAAAAACTGTTTTTTCGATTAGTGTTGGATTATTATCTTAGGCGTTCAAACTTAAAGAGCAATGATAATCAATTAAAAATACATTTTATCTAACTTTGCAAATCATACAATATACTTTGATGCAAAACGATATAAAAGAAGATTTACAATTTTTTAATAAATTAATTAATGAATTAATTAATGATGAATTAGAAAATCCAATTGCTAAGGCAATCCCAACTTCAGAATTGAATTCAGAATTTGATTTGGAATTGAAATCAAATCCTGCAATTCCCCATGATTTTAAGAAGGAATTAAAAAAATTAGTGTTGAACACACCCAAATCATCTTCAAAATTGTTTTTTAATCAGTTGTTTGGAGGTAGGCATAGTAAAGCAATTTTAGGTGATTTATTGGCTGTTATGCTTAACAATAGTATGGCGACTTATAAAATTGCAGGAGTTCAAGTAGCGGTTGAAAAGGAAATAATTAAACAAGTCAATAAGTTAATTGGATATCCTGAAGGTTGTGGAGGTACTTTCCCTACAGGAGGTTCAATGGCTAATTTTATGTCCTTAATTATTGCAAGAGATAAAAAAGGTGTGGAAATTAAAAATAAAGGAATCCAGGGGAAACTGCTTGCATATACTTCAGAAAATTCTCACTATTCTCTCGCAAAAAATATTGCGTTTGCAGGAATAGGGAGAGATAATATACGCTATATTAAATCAAATAAAGTTGGACAAATTGATGTGTTAGACTTTAAGCAACAATTAGAAAATGATATTGAGAATGGATTTGTACCTTTTTATTTGAATGCAACTGCAGGGACTACTGTTTTATGTGCGTTTGATAATTTAGCAGAGTTATCACCTATTTGTAAAGAATATAATATTTGGTTGCATGTAGACGGAGCATTTGGAGGTACAGTTATTTTTACTGATAAGTACAATCATTTAGTAACAGGTATTGAGCTTACAGATTCTTTTTGCTTTAATGCTCATAAAACTTTAGGAGCACCATTAAGTACTTCAGTAATAGTGGTAAGGGATAACGTAGACTTATATAATTCATTTAACAATGACGCTACTTACCTTTATCAAACTGATGATGAAAATTATAATTTGGGACAAACTTCTTTTGAGTGTGGAAGAAGAAACAATGCTTTAAAGCTTTGGACACTTTGGAAGGCAATAGGAACTAAAGGTATTGCTAAAATTGTGGAACACGAATTCCAATTGGCAGACATAGCTAGGGATTATGTGAAAAATAATGAATCATATACTTTGTATAATTTTGATGATTCTCTTTCAATTTGCTTTAATTACAAAGATTTTGATCCAGAAGATTTGTGCACTAAATTATATCAACACAAAAAATTAATGGTCAGTTTTGGTTATTTCCATAAACAAGGGTTTGTAAGGCTAGTTACTATTAATGGAGAAAATACAAATGAAGATATTCTTAATTTCTTTAATGTATTAGAGGGTTTTGTTACTCAGAATTCAGATCTAATAAAAAGAAGATATCTAAGTTAAAATTATTTATATTTACAAAATGCAAAAAGATTTTATAATTGTATTGGCCTGGCCTGAAGGTATGGTGGCGGCAGCAGGGGCGTGGTATGATAAAGTGCTTTCTACTAACGGACAATATAGAGTTGGTCATTCTGCTTTGATTTTAGTAAATTCAGCTACTAATCAGCTAAACTATTTTGATTTTGGTAGGTATCATAGTCCTTTTGGTTTTGGAAGAGTAAGAGATTTAGAAACGGATCCGGATATTTCACTAAAAACTAAATCTAAAATATTAAACAATTCAATTGATAATATTAAGGAAATATTATTAGAAATATCTAATTTAAAAGCTACGCACGGGCACGGGACATTATATGCCTCAATTTTAAAAAATATTGATTTTAATAAGGCTTATAAAAAATCAAAAGAGATACAAAATAGGGGGTTAATTGCATATGGTCCAATAGTCCCGAGAGGAGCAAATTGCTCAAGATTTGTTGCCTCAATCATGCTTGCTGCTAAACCACATTGGTTTACTAAATTAAGATTAAAACTACCTTTTTGTTTATCACCATCTCCTAAGCGGAATATTAGCATTGCAAATTCTATTTATCATGTTGTGAGTATGAAAAATTATAGACAAATAAATAAAAGTTATATAAAATCGTATTTTAGTAGTATCGAAAGAATATAATTATGAAATCTAAAAGAGATATTAATATTCCTGATAATGCACAATGGCTCAGTGGTACAGTTGGTTCTGGATCTTGGTTTTTTATTTCTGATGAAAAAGGAAAATATAGAATTCAAAGATTTTCTCCAGAAGGAAAATTAGAATGTGATAGAATATTTACAGTAGATAACATTGCTTTTGATTTAGATATTGATTATAAATTCACCTTTCTTTCTCATTGCAAAGAATGTACAATTATACAAAACGAAATAACTTTTAAATTTTATCATTATGAACATTAAAGTGTATGGAGCCGATTGGTGCTCAGATTGCGTAACTGCAAAAAAAATTTTAAACTCAAAAGGAGTTGATTTTGAATATATTGATATTACTGATAATCAGGAAGCTATTTCTCTAGTAGAGAAAATAAATAACGGCAGAAGAGTTATCCCAACTTTAATGGTGGATGGAGTAAGTTTTACAAACCCAGGTATTAATGGATTAATGAAAATTTTAGGATATTAATCTGTAGTTTTGCAATCTTAAAAATAAGACTATGAGTGATTCAATAAAACATGAATGTGGAGTGGCAATGCTCCGATTACTTAAACCCTTAGCTTACTACCAAGAAAAATATGGCAGTTCAATTTACGGTTTAAACAAGATGTATTTATTGATGGAAAAACAACACAATAGAGGTCAGGATGGAGTAGGTTTGGCCAACATAAAATTAAATGTCGATCCTGGTAAAAGATACATAAGCAGAAAAAGATCCGTAGCAACTAATCCTATTCAGGATGTGTTTAAGCAGGTAAATCAAAGGTTTGTAGAATTAGAGGAGAATGATCCGGAAAAATTAAAAGATCCTCAATGGATGAAGGAAAATATGCCATTTACAGGTGAATTATTCTTAGGGCACTTGCGTTACGGTACTTTTAGTGGAAACACGATAGAACAATGTCATCCTTTCTTAAGACAAAGTAATTGGAAAACTAGAAACTTGGTTTTGGCAGGAAACTTTAACATGACCAATGTTGATGAGCTTTTTCAGCAGTTAGTGGACTTAGGTCAGCATCCCAAAAGGAAAGTAGATACAGTAACTATTTTGGAGAAAATTGGTCATTTCTTAGATGAATCAAATGATGATATTTACTATAAACACAAAGATAAATTCAGTAAAAAAGAAATTACAAAAGTAATTGAAGATGAATTAGATGTTCAAGATATCTTAACCCAATCTGCAAAATATTGGGATGGAGGCTATGTTATGTGTGGATTAATGGGACATGGTGACGCTTTTGCATTGAGAGATCCAAACGCAATACGACCAGCATATTATTATAAAGATGATGAAATTGTTGTAGTTGCATCTGAAAGATCTGTGATACAAACCTCTTTTGATGTAAATATTGAAGATGTTAAAGAGATAAAAGCAGGACATGCCCTTATCATTAAAAAAGATGGCAGGGTTGATGAAAAACAAGTAAAAGAGCCGTTAGAAAGAAAATCATGTTCGTTTGAGCGTATTTATTTTTCAAGAGGAAATGATGCGGGTATCTATAAAGAAAGGCTAGAACTTGGTAGACGTATTTTCCCAAAAGTATTAGAATCAATTGATAATGATGTAAAAAATACAGTTTTTTCTTATATTCCGAATACTGCTGAGGTTTCGTATTTTGGATTATTAAAAGGCTGTCATGCTTATTTAAATAAAGTGAAAACTAAAAAGATTAAGGCATTAGGAAATAACTCTTGTAATTATGAGATTGCGAAAATTATGGAGATTTCTCCAAGAGCTGAAAAGATTGCAATTAAGGATGCAAAGCTGAGAACCTTTATTACATCAGATGATAGTAGAGATGATTTAGTAGCCCATGTTTATGACATTACTTACGGAACGATAAAACCCACTGACAAGCTAGTAATGATTGATGATAGTATTGTAAGAGGAACAACTCTAAAACAATCTATTATTAGAATTTTAGATCGATTAAGTCCTAAGAAAATTATTATTGTTTCATCAGCACCACAAATAAGATACCCTGATTGTTATGGTATTGATATGGCAAAAATGGGTGATTTTATTGCCTTTAATGCTGCTGTTGAGTTATTGAAAGATACTAAACAAGAGCACATACTTACTGAGGTGTATGAAAAGTGTAAAGCACAAGCTCATATCTCAAAAGAGGAAATGGTGAATCATGTACAAGCGATATATAAACCTTTTACTGCTGAAGAAATTTCAGCTAAGATAAGTGAGTTATTGACTCCTGAAGAAACGAATGCTGAGGTGGAAATTATCTACCAATCAATTTCTGATTTACACGCTTCTTGCCCTGATCACCAAGGAGATTGGTACTTTACAGGAAACTACCCAACTCCAGGAGGAGTAAAGGTAGTAAATAAGGCTTTCATGAATTATATAGAAGGTAATAACGTAAGAGCTTACTAAACTTTTTTCGAAATTATCCATCCTATATATCCCATTGGGATATAGGCTGCTATTAAGTCCGTACATATAAACCAAACTGGAGCGGGTAATATATATACCATTGTAATACCTCCTATCAAGAAAAATACTCCAATACTTATAGCTAATGGCAAATGATATGAGTTAGCAATTTTAGCAGTTAAAAAGGCTCCTACTAATGTTCCAATAGCATGGGCCAAAAAAGGGAAAATAAAATTAGTTGATTCCCAATTTATTGCATTCATAGGGTCAAAATCCTCAGGGATAGGAATAAGACTGCTGCCTAAGATAATGAGTCCCATATTTACTATCATTCCTACTAGTACTCCTGATATAACAGCAGAAATATTTATAATCACTTTTTTCGGTAAATATAAAAAACCCGACCAAATTGATAAGGTTTCTTTTTTTATATGTTAATTAACTTATCTTTTCTCAGTAGTGTACACATTTCCGTGCCACCAGAATCTTTGATCTTTACTTGAACCATATTGATCAACAGCCATATCAAAAGCCGATCCAAATGAATGCATATCAAATACCGGTAATTGAGCTCCTAAGTATTCTTTCAAATCTAGTTCTTTAACAATAGTATTAGGGTCCTCTAAAGAGGTTTCCATAGCCGCAGTAGCTAATTCTTCTTCAGTCATTTTTTCAGCATGCTTAGGCGCCATAGTCATCTCATTAATTAAGTGAGTTGCCCCAGCGAATTTGTCAATAATGAACATTGTATATCTGATATCAACAGAAATAGTTCTTTGAATTTCTTTTTCAAAAGCGATATCACCACTCATCGCTTCCCAGTTACCATCAAAAGCAGTACCAACAATTTCTCCCCAAGCATTAATTACTGGAGAACCTGAGTTCCCACCTGTAATATCATTATTAGAAATAAAGTTAATTCTTAGGTTACCGTCTTTATCAGCATATTGTCCGTAATCACCAATTTCGTATAACTCCTTTAACTTTGAAGGGACTTGGAATTCTTCTGATGTTGCATCTTCTTTCATCATAATACCATCAATAGTAGTAAAATAGTCATAGTGCATAGCTTCACCTGGATTATAATCGCCAATACTACCGTAAGTTGTACGCATAGTTGAGTTAGCATCTGGGTAGTAGTTTTTATCTGGGTTCATTTCTCTTAATCCAGCAATAAACAATCTATTCCCTTTAGCTAATTCTTCTCTTACACTTGCTCTTCTAGAAGATATTTGCTCAATGTACTGATTGTAAATTGATATCATAGTTTTGTATGCAGGATCTCTTTCAATTCTAAATGTTGTTGGATTCTGTAAGAAAGCATTGAATTTTTCTCTTGATGAGAATACTGATCTTTTAAATACGTTTTTTGCATACCAACCAAAGTCTAATTTTTTGAAACCAAATAATTGATTTTCAATTTTCTTAAAAACAGGAGCATGTTGTGATTTAGGCACATTATAGTAATACATTTCTAGCATTGATCCAAATAATTCTTGGTCAATAGAAGGGTTGTAATTCTTATAAAATTCTTTTGCTTCTTTTTTGATAGCTCTAATTGCTACATTTCTATCTTTTCCTTCTTTAGGCAAGCTAGAAATCGCCCTGTTCATTTTAAATGACCAGTACATAATTTCAGATCCCATAAATACAGCCTCATTAAGGTAAGTTCTGTTTAAAGCAATTTTTCTGTTAGTATTGTAAGCCCTTTCAATCAAATCTAAAGCCTCACCATATTTCTCAACTCTAGCTTCATCACCAGCAACCCAAGTTCTGAATTCATCTTCAATAGCTACTTTTTTATCGTAAACTCTCATTGACTTCAATCCTTTTGATTGACCAATAAAGTATTTCCAATAGTTAGAAGTTTGAGCATATTTTGCAGCATACTGAATTTTTACTTTTTTAGATGCATTCATTCCAGCTTTCATAATAGCTAATTTCTCATGACGGATATCAACAGTAGTTGGGTTTGTGATATCTAAAGCTTGTTGTACACCAAAAGAAGTTAAGTATCTGTCCGTACTTCCTGGGAAACCGAAAATCATAGTGTAATCACCATTATCAACACCATCCAATTGGATAGGCAAGTGATGTTTTGGCTGGTAAGCAACATTATCAACAGAGTATTCAGCTGGTGTTCCGTCAAGAGCACAGTAAATTCTGTAAAGTGCGAAATCACCAGTATGTCTTGGCCACATCCAGTTGTCAGTATCACCACCAAATTTACCGATTGCTGATGGTGGAGCTCCTACTAAACGAACATCTTTAAATGTTTCGTAAGTCATAATATAGAAATCATTACCACCAAAGAAAGATTTAATTCTTGCTGTGTAGTGTGTCCCTTCTGTTTTCTCGTCCACAATAGTTTTTGAGATTTCTCTGATCTTTGCTGACCTTTCTTTCTCGGTCATATCATCAGTAAGTTCAGCAGATACACGAGCGGTTACATCCTCAATGCTGACTAAAAATGATGCTGTTAAACCTTTATTTACTAATTCTTCATCACGACTCATAGCCCAGAAACCATCTTTTAAGTAATTATTACTAACACTTGAATGCTCTTGAATAGAACCAAATGCACAGTGGTGATTGGTCAGCATTAATCCTTCTGAAGAGATCATCTCAGCAGTACAACTCCCTCCATTAAGAGATACAATGGCGTCTTTAAGAGATGAGTTGTTTACGGAATATAAATCTTCAGCAGTCATTTGAAGTCCATGCGCTTGCATGTCGCTTTCATTCATGGCTTGTAATAACTGTGGAAGCCACATCCCCTCATCAGCTATTACTGATAATGAGAAAAATCCTGCCATTACGATTGATAAAATTTTCTTTGTCATTTTTTTATTTTTTGTTTAACGCAAATATAATGAAACGGGTTGTTTTAAGTAATTTAGGGACTTTTGTTTTCATCGAGATGTTAACAATATTTTAGCGTATTTTTGCAGCAATTATGAGTGATACAAATCTTACAAGAATAAATAAATTTTTATCAGAAATTGGTTACTGTTCTAGAAGAGCAGCTGATAAATTAATTGAACAAGGTAGAGTAAAAATAAATGGTGAAGTTCCTGAAATGGGAACTAAAATATCTGCTAAAGATGAAGTAAGTGTAAATGGAAAGGTAGTCCACAGAGATAAAAAGAAGAAGCTGGTATATATTGCTTTCAACAAGCCAGTAGGTATTGTTTGTACTACTGACCAAATGCGAGAAAAGAATAATATTATTGATTACATTAATTATCCAACTCGTATTTTTCCAATTGGAAGATTGGATAAACCCTCAGAAGGACTTATTTTTTTAACGAATGATGGCGATATTGTCAATAAGATATTACGCGCCAGAAACAATCATGAAAAAGAATATGAGGTTACTGTTAGCAAGCCTATAACGAAAGAATTTATTGAAGCTATGGGTAATGGAGTGCCAATTTTGGATACCGTTACCAGTAAATGTTTTGTTAAACAAACGGATAAAAATAAATTCAAAATTATCTTAACACAAGGATTAAATAGACAAATCCGTAGGATGTGTGAGTATTTGGAATATGATATCAGAAAACTAAAAAGGGTGAGAATTATGAATATTAATTTGGACATTCCTATTGGGGAGTATCGTGATTTTACAGCTAGAGAACTGAACCAAATCCATCAGTCAGTAGAGCATTCCATTAAAACTTTTGAACAAGGGAAGTAATTTATTTATTTTTTAGAACAGGTACAGCTGAACAGGCTTCCCCAAACATTAAACTACTCACTGTATTTTGTAGTTTTTTAGTAATTGCAATGTATAGTACTTCAGTTAGGGGGATTTGCCCACAACCTTTTACTATTACTTTTTTACTTTCAAATTCAGATTCGTCAATCGCATTAATATTATTCGTAAAAATTTGCTGAAACACATCTTCTTTTAATCCAAAATGGATGTCAGCATTAACGGAATTTAAATAAGACGTAATCAGCATAAAAGCCCACATGGGTACAACTACATCTGCACTACAATTAAGAGCTACAGTTGTGTTGGTGTAAATAGAGAAATCAAATGCTTTTAAACTTCCCCTGAACTCTTTTTCTTTTAGTACAATTCCCTGGAAAAGGAAATCTTTCAAATCTAAAACCGCAATATTTTGCTTGGGAGCATAGTTCGATAAATCAATATTTATCAATCTGCTGTTGGCTACCCTATTTACAATTTCATCACCCATTTTTATAACATTCCAAGTTCTAGTTTTGCTTCTTCGCTCATCATTTCTTTTGTCCAAGTTGGTTCAAAAGTTATTTTTACTTTTACTTTATTTACTTCAGAAATTGCTTTTACTTTTTCCTCAATTTCAACAGGTAGAGTTTCGGCAACTGGGCAGTTAGGTGAAGTTAGAGTCATAGTGATTTTTACATCACAATCATCACTTACTTCAATGTCATAAATTAAACCCAGAGCATAGATGTTTACAGGTATTTCAGGGTCATAAATTTCACAGATTATATCAACAACTTGTTCTCCTATTTTTTGTAATGCTTCTTCTGTTTTCATTTCTTTAATTTTGATAAGCCAAAGCGTAGAGCTTCATTTTTTTAATCATTGAAACTAATCCGTTTGCTCGTGTTACTGATAATTGTTCTTTTAAGCCAATTGTATCGATAAAACTTAAGTCGGCATGTATTATGTCTTCTAATTTTTGCTCAGAAAGTACCCGTATTAATATTGCAATAATTCCTTTTGTCATTATTGCATCACTATCTGCTGTATAAATTATTTTTCCATCTTGCTTTTCAGCATGAAGCCAAACCCTACTTTGGCAGCCTTTTATTAAGTTATCTTCTGTTTTGTATTGTTTTTCAATTAGCGCTAACTCTTTCCCTAATTCAATAAGGTATTCGTATTTCTGCATCCAATCTTCAAACATTTCAAAGTCCTCAACAATTTCCGCTTGTATATTTTGTATTGTATTCATTTAGGACAGCATCATTTTTGCCTTTTTAATGGCTTTTATACAAATGTCAATTTCTTCCTTTGTATTGTAGACGGCTAAAGAAATACGTGCTGTGCCGGGAATGTTAAATCTTTCCATAATAGGCTGTGTACAATGATGTCCTGTTCGTATTGCTATTCCCATTTTATCAACAATCATACCAATATCATAAGGATGTAATTTGTTAATATTAAAAGAAATAATTCCTGATTTATTTTTAGCTGTACCGTAAATTTTTAGTCCTTCTATTTTCAATACTTCTTCTGTAGCATACAGCAAAAGTTCTTCCTCATATTTAGCAATGTTGCTTAATCCTAATTCGGTAATAAAATCAATAGCTGATTTAAATGCCACTACTCCAGCAATATTTGGTGTTCCTGCTTCAAACTTATGCGGTAAACAGGCGTAAGTAGTTTTCTTAAAACTAACTTCCTTTATCATCTCACCCCCCCCTTGGTATGGTGGAAATTTAGTTAAAAAAAATTCTTTTCCGTACAAAACCCCAACTCCTGTAGGTCCATATAATTTATGTGCTGAAAAACAGTAGAAATCAGCTCCTAAGCTTTGCATATTTATTGGAATATGTGCTGCTGCCTGCGCACCATCAATCATAACTTTTGCACCAACTGCTTGCGCTTTTTCAATAATTTCTTCAATAGGGTTTATAGTTCCCAATGTATTGGAAATATGAGATACAGAAACTAATTTTGTATTTTCAGAAAGAAAATTTTCAAAAGCTATCATGTCCAAACTTCCATTATCCAACAATGGAATAACTTTTAGAGTAGCTCCACTTTGTTCGCAACACATTTGCCAAGGCACAATGTTTGAATGATGCTCTAATTCTGAAATAATAATTTCATCTCCTTTATTTAATAAGGCTCTGTATCCGCTCGCAACTATATTAATAGAGTCCGTAGTTCCTTTAGTAAAGATGATTTCATGAGAATGTTTTGCGCTTATGAAATTTTGTATGGTAATTCTTGTCTCCTCAAATTTATCGGTTGCCAATCCGCTTAAAAAATGAACTCCTCTGTGTACATTGGAATTTTCATTTTGGTAATAATTGCTTTCGGCAGTAATAACTGATTGAGGTTTTTGAGTAGTCGCTCCATTATCAAAATACACCAAATCCTCCCCGTTTACCTTACTACTTAAGATAGGGAATTGGTTTCGTATTTTGCTAATATCTAACATTTATAAACTAAAATCTAAATCAACATTTAATTTTTGAGCAAGTAAATTTTTAGCTAACGTTTTCACTTGTTTCGCTGAGATATTTTCTATTGCTTCAAATGCAAATGCGTAGGTTAATATTGCTTTTGCTTCTTCAATTCCAATTCCTCTACTTCTCATGTAAAAAAGCGCATCATCATCTAATTGGCCAATAGTACAGCCATGACTACACTTTACATCATCAGCATAAATTTCTAACTGGGGCTTACTGTCAATACTTGAAGTATCACTTAAAAGTAAATTGTTGTTAGATTGGAACGCATCAATTTTTTGAGCATTAGGACGCACCATTATTTTACCATTAAAAACACCTTTTGAATGGCCTAAATAAACTCCTTTATACATTTCATTACTTCTGCAATGAGCGCTTTTATGATCTACAAAAGTATGGTTGTCAGCTAATTGATTGTCATTTAATACTGAAACTCCATTCATGTTACTTTCGCAATTAGAACCGTTTTGCTCAAAATTAAGGTTATTTCTAGTGAATGAACCGCCAAAAATAAGGGTATTAATATTGCATGTTGAATCTTGATCTTGATATACATTAACAGTATCAATCAGTTGCGATTCGGCAGTATTATTCTGTATTTTATTGAATTCTACTTTTGTATTTTTAGCACAATTTGTTTGAGTAAAATGATTTACAAAAGAAGATGAGCTGTTTAAGTTTTGTATTCTTTCTACAAACTTAACTTCTGAGTTTTCTCCAATAGAAATTTGGTTTCTATATTGAGAAAAACTATTTTCTGTTGTCGAGAAAAAAAGAATTTCGATAGGATTTTCTACTATTGTATTTTTATCTACTGAAATAGTAAAGCCATTTTGAGAAAGAGCTTTGTTAAGCTGTAATATACTGTCCGTAGTTGCGCTTTCAAATTCAGAAAATCCAGTAATATTTACTCCTTTTATTGTGGGAGTATTTATCAGTTTTCCATCAGAAAAAATAATTCTATTTTTAAATCCTAAAGAATATTTTTCTATTACTGAAGAATCAATAATCTTTCCTTTATTCTCAATCCTATACTCTTTAGCAATTACCTTTTTTAAGGAAGTGTATTTCCACTCTTCATCTTTAGTTGTCGGAAATCCGTTTAATAGAAAAGACGTAAGTATTTCTTTTTTGTCAGCAGAAATCTGAATCTCTTCAGAATACAATTTTATATTTTTAATTAAGCCCACTTTTTATCCGCTTCTTTAATTATCCAATCGTACCCTTTTTCCTCTAGTTCTAAAGCTAATTCTTTCCCTCCTGATTTTATGATTCTTCCGTTATGCAATACATGTACAAAGTCAGGAATAATATAGTCTAATAACCTTTGGTAATGCGTGATAACGATAGTTGCATTATCTACACTTCTTAGCTTGTTTACGCCATTGGCAACAATTCTAAGTGCATCAATATCTAAACCTGAATCTGTTTCATCCAAAATAGCGAGTTTAGGTTCTAACATTGACATTTGAAAAATCTCATTTCTTTTCTTTTCTCCTCCTGAGAATCCTTCATTCATATTTCTGGATAAATATCCTTTTTTGATACTTAACAGTTCCATCTTTTCACGCATCATTTTCAATAAATCCTTAGAAGGAATCGCTTCTAACCTTTGTGCTTTTCTTCTTTCTGTGATTGAACTTTTGATAAAGTTAGAAACAGAAATTCCAGGAATTTCAACTGGATATTGGAAAGAAAGAAATATGCCATTGTGGGCTCTTTCTTCAGGATCTAATTCTAATAAATCTTTTCCATCAAAAGTAATACTTCCTCCTTCTACTTCATATTCCTCTTTTCCTGAAATTACAGCTGAAAGAGTACTTTTTCCAGAACCATTAGGCCCCATGATTGCATGTATCTCTCCTGCTTTTACTTCTAAGTTTATTCCTTTTAGGATTTGATTACTTTCAATTCCTGCTTTCAATTCTTTTATTTGTAACATATTTTTGTTTTTAACCTACTGAACCCTCTAGGCTTATTTCTAATAATTTTTGTGCTTCTACTGCAAATTCCATTGGTAACTGGTTGAGTACATCTTTACAGTAACCGTTTACGATTAGTGCAATTGCTGCTTCTGTTCCAATACCTCTTTGGTTACAATAAAATAT
>JABGVU010000002.1 GCA_018645865.1 Flavobacteriales bacterium | reverse complement strand
ATAATCAAAATTTACAGAATAAAATGAAAAGTGTTTGGGAGAAATTAAAGGAACTATATGATCAGAACCCAACTCTTTTTGGAATTCTATTATTTATTGATCTGATAATACTTTATTTTATTATTCAATATATTATTTCATAATGTTATTACGCATATACCCTGAAAACCCAAACCCTAAGGAAATAAAAAAAGTAGTAGACTGCCTGAGAAATGGAGGTGTTATTATTTATCCTACTGATACCGTTTACGGAATTGGTTGTAATGTAAATAATAAAAAAGCTATGGAAAGAGTATGTCGAATAAAAGGTTTAGATTTAAAGAAACATAACCTTGCCTTTGTGTGTTATGATTTAAGCCATATTGCGGCTTTTACTAAGCAATTGGCAACCTCAACTTACAAGTTGATGAAAAAAACATTACCTGGCCCCTACACCTTTATTTTGGAAGCCAATAATTCAATTCCTAAGATATTCAAAAACTCAAAAAAAGAAATTGGAATTCGTATTCCTGACAATAATATTCCTAGGGAAATTGTAAAAGAATTAGGAAACCCAATAGCGACCACATCAGTAAAAGATAAGGACATGTTAATAGAATATAGCACTGACCCTGAGCTAATTTACGAACACTTTAACAAGCTTGTAGATATCGTAATTGATGGAGGTTATGGAGAGGCAGTTCCCTCTACTATTCTGAATTGTACAAATAATACTCCTGAAATAATCCGAAAAGGAAAAGGGGATATTACTCCATTTCTTTAATAATTGCTAAAACTTGAGGTAGCAATAATTGTTCTTCATCATTAACAATTAAAAAATCAGATAATTCTTCTTTTTCAGCTTGTGGAATTTGCTTACTCATCCTACTTTCTATTTGCTCAACTGAGCTTCCATCTCTCTTTTGCATTCTTTCAATTCTCAGCTTTTCAGGTGCGCTTACACAAACAACTGCATCCAAATATAAATGACCATCTGATTCAAATAAAATAGCGGCTTCTTTAATTACCATTAAGGTAGCTTGCTGAGTACACCAATTCTCGAATTTTTGTTTTACTAACGGATGAACCAAAGCGTTTAACTTTGCTAAATCTTCAGTATTGTTAAATACGATTTTTGCTAATGCTTCTTTTTGAAGAACTCCATTTATATACATGTTTTCTCCGAAAGCTAATTGAACAGCAGCTTTTAAATTTGCATCTTCAACCATGCATTTTTTTGCCTGTTCATCTGCATTAAAAACAGGTATCCCCATTTGCTGAAAAATCTTACTTACATAAGTTTTTCCAACTCCTATACCTCCAGTTAATCCTATCTTCTTCATTTTTTCATTTTACAAGAAAGCTTTTGATAAATAGCCTCATACTGTGGAAGTATATTTGGTAAGTCAAAAGTTTTAGCATGTGCTAAAGCATTATTCTTAAACTCATTTAACTTGTCAGTATCTTTTAATAAGTCAATAGTATCATTTGCCATTTTATTCAAATCACCTACATCAGACAAATAACCTGTTCTCTTATCAATATTCACTTCTGGCAATCCTCCACTATTAGTAGATATTACAGCCACTTTACTTGCCATTGCTTCAAGAGCAACTAATCCAAAGCTTTCAGTTTCAGAAGGCAAAACAAATATATCAGCTATAAAAAGCATTTTTCCAATACCCTTTAGTTTACCTAAAAATCTTACTTGTTTAGCAATTTCTAATTTTCTGCACAATTGTTCTGTCTTTAAGCGTTCAGGACCATCCCCAATCATTAATAACTTTGATGGAATTTGCTTATTTACTTTCTCAAAAACCTTTATGACATCTTGCACTCTTTTCACTTTTCTGAAATTAGAAATATGCACAAGAATTGCTTCTTCTTTTCTTGCAAAATTATTACGTAATGATTTGCTACACTCTTGTTTATATAAACTCATATCAATAAAATTAGGAATCGCTTTTATCTCATTCTTAATATTAAAGTTTTCTAAGGTTTCAGTTTTTAAATCTTCAGAAACAGCTGTAACTGCATCTGATTGATTAATAGCGTACTCAATTACAGGTTTAAATGATTTATCCTTACCTAAAAGCGTTATATCTGTTCCATGTAAAGTAGTTACAATAGGAATATGAATATCATAAGTTGCTAATATATGCTTTGCATTTACTGCTGCTGAAGCATGAGGTATTGCATAATGCACATGCAATATATTTAGTTTCTCATGTAAAGCAACATCAACTAACTTGCTTGTAAGGTTAAGCTCATAAGGAGCATATTCAAACAATGGATAATCAGGCACATTTACCTGATGAAAGAAGATATTTTCAGAATACAAATCTAACCGAAAAGGCTGATCGTAAGAAATAAAATGAACCTCATTACCTTTATCAGCCAGAGCAATACCCAATTCAGTAGCCACCACACCGCTACCCCCATAAGTTGGGTAACATAGAATTCCTATTTTTAAATGCTTAGTCATTAATACTTTTAAAAATTACCTCCATAATATTGGTTCGTACATTCATACTTAATAATTTTTTATTTGTTGCATCAGGATGAATTCTATTGGATAAAAATACATAAACAATTTGAGTTTTTGGGTCGGCCCAGATTAATGTTCCTGTAAAACCTGAATGACCAAACCCTTCCTGACTTGCATTTTCACTTGCAGGACCTCCTTTTTGATTAGCTAAAACAGCCTTATCAAAACCAGCTCCTCTCCTATTTTCATTTTTAGGAAATTGACATTTTGTAAATTCCATTACTACTTCTTGTGACAAATATCTTTCGTCAGCATATTCTCCATTTTGCAAATACATTTGCATCAATTTCGCCAAATCATTAGCATTGGAAAAAAGCCCAGCATGACCGCCTACACCACCTTGCATAGCTGCTCCCATATCGTGTACATAGCCTTTTAATAACTGACTCCTAAACAGAAAATCATTCTCTGTTGGTACTATTCTTCCTTCCGCAACCCTAACTAAAGGCAAATAGCCTAAGCTCTCCATTCCTAATCTATTGTAAAATTTATCAGCAGCAATAGTATTAATAGCTTTGCCATACATGTTTTCAATGATCTGTTTTAACAAATAATATCCCAAGTCAGAATAGCAATATTCTTTCTTCTCTAATAATTCTGAAGCTATAATTTGCTGAATTATACTATCAGGATATGAATAATGAAGGTAAATATTATCTGCAACTTTAATAGGAAATTCTTTACTGAATTCTTCACTATAAAGCGTATCTCTTAATTGCATTAATCCTGAAACAGAATCCTTAACTAAAGTTTGCTGGTAAAAAGGAATCCAAGGATAAAGCCCTGCTTGGTGTGCTAAAATTTCACGAATAATTAAATGTTCTTTATTAGTCGAATCTAATTCCAAATATTTCCCTAATTCATCATCTATATTCAAATCTCCTTCATCTACCATTTGCATTAAAAGTGGAACAGTACTTGCAATCTTAGTGATAGATGCAATATCATATACATCAGAGTTTTTTACTACTGTTTTTTCATCATAAGTATGATAACCATAGGATTTGTTAAAGAATATTTCACCATCTTTTGCAATAAGAATCTGACAACCAGGAATTGCTTTTTGAGCAATAGCATTTTCAGCAATACTATCTACTTTGTAGAGCAATTCAGTATTAAATCCTATTTCTTCAGCATCTACATAAGCCATCCTTAATGCATTAGTATTTATTCCGGAATTTATTTCAAAATGCTTAGTCGACACTGGAATTTTACCATTCATTTCTATTCCTCCAAAAATTGCTTGTGCAACTTGTTCTTGTGCAATCTTAGAATTCTGATATCCTAATAAAAGAGCATCAAAATTATTGGCAAACAAAAATGAGTTTAAACTATATGGATTCGAAAAAATTGGAACTACTACTTTGGATTGCATAGCAATTGATTGCATAAAAATATCTACTTTTCTATCGATTTCATAGGATTTCCAAGCATTAACATTGGATTTATGCACACTAACTATTACTAAATTATATTTTGACAATTTATTCAACAAAACTGCTTGCTGAGTTATAGTCGCTTTTTCAGCAATTGTAAAATGAGTAATTGAAGCGTAATTACTTAACATAGTTTGAAAATCATTGGATTGTTTTCCAATACTTACTGAAGCAATCCTTAACGTATCCAAGCGCTTTAAAGGCAATAAATCATCATAATTTTGCAATAATGTTATTGAAGATTTTACTAATTTTTTATCTAGCAACTTAGTTTTAATAGTAATAATCTCATCAGCTATTTCACTTACATCTAAAGCCTTATAATTATCTAAACCCATCCATTTTTTTGCCATTAATATTTTATGGCACCTAGAATCAATTTCAGCTTGTGAGATTTTATTTTGTGAAATTGCTTTCTTTATTTCGTTAATTGCTTTTGGTACGTCTGCCGAAAGAAGTAATACATCATTTCCTGCAAGCAAAGCTTTTACATCAAGTAATCCCGGCTCATAGAATTTAGTAACTCCTTGCATATTTAATCCATCAGTAATTGAAAGGCCTGTAAATCCTAACTCCTCTTTCAATAAGCCCTCAACAACTTCTGGAGATAAAGATGAAGGCAAATCTTTAGTATCATCCAATGCTGGAATATTAAGATGAGCCACCATAACAGAACCCAAACCCTTATTAATTAATTCTCTAAAAGGAACTAACTCAACTTCATCCAAGCGGTACTTCAAATGTTTAACAACAGGTAAGGTTTTATGAGAATCAGTATCAGTATCACCATGACCAGGAAAATGTTTAGCACAAGCCAGGACATGGTTATCTTGCATGCCTTTCATATAAGCTACACCCATTTTCGCCACGTTATCAGGATTTTCACCAAAGGAACGATTATTAATAATGGGATTTTTAGGATTAGAATTTACATCAACAACAGGAGCAAAATTAATGTGAATTCCTAAAAGCTTACACTGTCTAGCTACTTCCACTCCCATATCATAAATCAGGTTAGTATCTTCAATTGCACCAAGGGTCATTTGCCAAGGAAAACGCAAAGCAGAATCTAGGCGCATGGCCACTCCCCACTCGGCATCAATAGCAATCATTAATGGAACTTGAGAATTTTCCTGTAAATAATTAGTGAAATTAGCTTGCCTAACAGGACCTCCTTGCAAAAACATCACTCCTCCAATGTTATAATGCTCTACTAAATCAGTAATTTGTTGCTGATGCTCTTCCCCTTTATTAGAATAAGCAGCCACCATAAAAAGTTGTGCGATACGCTCCTGTTCAGAAAGAGTAGCCATTACACTATCAGCCCAAGCAGTAGAATCAGATAAAAAAACTGCTTTATTTTGTGCTTGTAAACTAATTGAAACACTACCAAAAATAGCAGTAAAAATAAATATAAATAGTATTTTCCTCATAGCTGGTAAAATTAAAAATAGTTAGTGATTTTAAAAACAATTCAGAATTTGAAAATCATTACTTATTAACTAAATTTATTAAAACCTTTTTCATTATTTTCGCATTATGCCAGCACCTAAACTTCCTTCTTTTTTCAAAGTAATTACTGCTAAAAATTTCTCTTTTAAATCAAGATATTATGACGAGCGTAAAGAAAGAAGAGAACAACCATTAAAAGAAGGGAGATCCCCTTTAAAATTCAAGAGAAATAACTTAAAAAATCCTGCTCAAAAAGGTAGAAGATATAGAATTCTATTTCTGATTATTATTTTATCTTTGCTAGCATACAAATTACTAATCAATTAAGCTAAACTAGCATTGGATATTATACAATTATTACCTGAACATGTTGCCAACCAAATTGCAGCAGGAGAAGTCATACAAAGACCTGCTTCTGCCGTAAAAGAAATGCTTGAAAATGCATTGGATGCTGGAGGTACTGAAATAAAACTGTATGTAAAAGATGCAGGAAAAACCTTGCTTCAGGTTGTGGACAATGGATTTGGTATGAGCGAGACAGATGTACGAATGTGTTTTGAACGACACGCTACTTCAAAAATAAAAAGTGCAGATGATTTATTTGCTATACAAACTATGGGATTCAGAGGTGAGGCAATGGCCTCAATTGCTGCAATATCCCATGTAGAAGTAAATACAAAATTAACCACCAATGAATTAGGTTCACATTT
>JABGVU010000003.1 GCA_018645865.1 Flavobacteriales bacterium | reverse complement strand
TATTAAAGGAATAGTAATCGGTAATACAAATTGCTGGGTGTCAGCCTCAGCATCAACAGCCGAGCCTACGGCAGCAAACAAAGAGCTATACATAAGATACCCTGCCAAAAAGTAAAAAATAAAAGAAACAAATATCTGTACTAGATTAATCCCTCCAGTTAAATTACTTAGTTCACTTAATAGAATAGACTGCTGAGTGGAATTTAATTCAGTTGTCATGCTACTTGCATCCATAAACATAAGTTCTGCAACACTTGCAATAGCAATGGTAAGGAATATCCAAAGTGCAAACTGAGTAAGTCCTACGAGTGCAACCCCAAGTATTTTCCCCATCATTAACTGAAAAGGTTTTACTGAGGAAATAATGACCTCAACAATACGACTTGTTTTTTCTTCAATTACCCCACGCATAACCATAGTGCCATACATAAAGATGAACATATAGATAAGAATACCGCAAATAAAACCAATCCCCATGCTTGCCTCAACTTGTGAGTTAGTAGTATTGCCGTTCTCCGTAATTATTTTGGTTGTAATGTGTGCTGTACTTTGAACTTCCGAGAGTATAGTAAGATCAACCCCGGCTTCTTTGAGTTTTTGGTGTTCAATAATTTGTTGCAGTTGGTTTTCTATTGCCTTACTAACCGACAAACTAATTTGTTGATTGGAATAAAGGGTGAAACTATCTTCCTGTATATGTAGTAGTGCATAATAATTACTTCCAGAAAAATCATTTTTTAATAGAACTGCTTCTTCAGTTGGTATCTTGGTGAAATGTAAAAAATCAGTATCTTCAATCTCATTAGTGAATTCAAAACCATCCTCATCAATCGCTATAGTTCTTGGTTCTTGGGTTTCATTAGCTAAATAAGTTGGAACTATTATTAATGCTGCCATAAGCAGTGGAGCAATAATGGTCATTACTATAAATGTCTTTTTGCGTACGCGTACTAGATATTCTCTTTTTATGATGAGCCAAATTTTACGCATTGTTTATCGCTTTTATAAAGATTTCTTCCATGCTTGGAATTTCTTCTCTGAAAGAAATAATTTCAGTCTGCTTAATAATGCTTTGCAAAGCTTCTTGTTGTTTCTTTCCTTCTTTTAAAAGTAAGCTATAGTTAGTCCCTTTCTGATTAATGATAGAAAAATAATCGTTTTCGTTTAATACATTATCTTTCGTAATTACTTCATAAGAATTATTAGCGAATTGTGTTTTTATTTCTTCAATTGGGCCTTCAAGTATAGTTTGCGCTTTATTGATGAGTGCAATGTGATCACAAATTTCTTCCACTGATTCCATTCTATGAGTAGAAAAAATAATAGTCGTCCCTTTTTTGCTAAGTTCTAAAATTTCTTCTCGAATGATAGCCGCATTTATAGGATCAAATCCACTGAAGGGCTCGTCAAAAATTAATAGTTTAGGCTCATGAATTACAGTTACTACAAACTGAATTTTCTGCGCCATTCCTTTACTAAGTTCTTCTACTTTTTTGTTCCACCAACTTAAGATGTCTAGTTTTTCGAACCAAAACTTTAATTTTTCTAAAGCTTCAGCATACGACATTCCTTTTAATTGGGCGAGGTAAAGGGTTTGTTCTCCGACTGTCATTTTTTTATAAAGTCCTCTTTCTTCAGGTAGGTATCCAATATCCGAAATATGGTGTTTGCTTAAAGGTGCGTCATCAAAAATTAAGCTGCCACTATCTGGAGCCGTAATTTGATTAATGATGCGCATTAGGGTAGTTTTACCGGCACCATTTGGGCCTAATAATCCGTAAATACTTCCTTTGGGCACTGTTATGTTTACTTGGTTTAGCGCCATATAGTCTCCATATTCCTTAACAACATCTTTTGCTATAAATATGGATTCTTTCATTTTAACCAAACATTTCTTTTACTCTATCAAAAAAGGATTTATCTTTTCCAGTAGGCTTTGGAATAAAGGAATCTGATTTTTTAGAGTTTTCAAAAAATTCTTTTTCTTCTTTAGATAATTTCTGTGGTGTCCAAATATTAATATGGATAAGCAAATCACCAGTTCCGTAACTATTTACTGATGGTAATCCTTTTCCTTTTAAACGTAATATTTTTCCGCTTTGAATTCCTTCTTCCAATTTAATTTTAACCTTTCCGCTTATAGTAGGGATTTCAGTATTTGCACCCAGAGCAGCATCAGTAAAGCTAATGTAATGATCAAAATGAAGGTTTTGACCATCTCTTACTAATTGCGCATGTTCTTCAACATGAATCAAAACAATTAAATCTCCATTTATCCCCTCCATTGGAGCAGCATTTCCTTTTCCACTTACTTTCAGTTGCATTCCGTCTTCAACTCCTGCTGGGATAGTAACTTTTACTGTCTCACTTTCTTCCAGCATACCATTAGCATCCGATCCTTGTGGGCGTTTGTCAATGCTTTTCCCGTTTCCGTTACAATGCGGACAGGGGCTTGCCGTTTGCATTTGTCCTAAAATAGTATTGCTAATACGAGTAACTTGTCCACTTCCATGACAAGTATTACATGTAGTATAGGTTACGCCATCAGCATTTACTAATCGACTTACTTTTATTTTTTTCTCTACTCCTTCAGCTATTTCTTTCAGATTTAAGGATAAACGAATTCTAAGGTTAGTCCCTTTTACAACTCTTTTTCCTCTTCCTCCTCCACTAAAACCTCCTCCACCAAATATATCCCCAAACTGACTGAAGATGTCGTCCATATTCATTCCACCTCCACCATAACCTCCACTTCCTCCTCCCATCCCAGCATGACCGTATTGGTCGTACTTTTGTTTTTTCTCTGGGCTACTTAGCACATCATAGGCTTCAGCAGCTTCTTTAAATTTAGCTTCAGCTTCTTTATTATCAGGGTTTTTATCAGGATGATATTTAACCGCTAATTTTCTGTAGGCCTTTCTAATTTCTTTGGTTTCAGCATTTTGACTAACACCTAATGTTTCGTAATAATCTCTTTTCGACATGATTTATTCTTTATTTGCAACTACTACTTTTGCATAACGCAATATTTTTCCACCTAGTAAATATCCTTTTTCAATTGTGTCAATAATTTTCCCTTTCATCTCTTCTGATGGGGCGGGGATATTAGTTATTGCTTCATGAAAATCGGTATCCAACACCTTACCATTAGGGTCTTCAATTTCTTTTAACCCTTTCTTATCCAGCTCAGCTTTTAATTGTTTGTAGATGAGTACTGGCCCGTCTTCATCAGAATATTTATTGGCTTTTATGGAACGTTCAAAATTGTCCAAAATTGGCAGTAAAATGGTCATAATGTCTTTGTTGGCAGTGCTAAACAATTCCATTCTCTCTTTTGCAGTTCTTCTTCTGAAATTTTCGAACTCGGCAAATAGACGTAAATTTTTATCTTTTTCAGTTGCTAATTGCTCTTCCAAAGTAGGTTCTATTTCATCCTCTTCCTTTATCAATTCTTCAGTAGAAGTAGTGTTTTCTTCTGTTTTTACAGTTTCAGTTTTTATTGTTTCTTCAGCGACTTCTTGCTGTGCTTGTTTTTTTTTGCTCATTATGTATTTTTTTTACACTAGTATATAATGCAAGTATTTTGCCAAAGGAGTGAAAAAGACAATTTGTCAGTTTATTTTTTTTGATCTTCTAAAAAGCGGTGAAGTGCAGGGCCTTTTAAATCCCGTGCAATAATCATTCCTTTTCCGTCAATAAGCACATTACTTGGTATGGAACGAATGCCGTATTTATTTGATCCTTCTGATTGCCAACCTCCTAAATCAGAAACATGGTATTCCCAAAAAAGTTGATCTTTGTTAATTGCTTTTACCCAAGCATTATTGTTTTTATCAAGAGATAAGCTAAAAACTTCAAATTCATTTCCGTTTTTGAATTTTGTTTTTGTGTATTTTTGGTAAGCATCTACCAAATTAGGGTTTTCTCTCCTACATGGTCCGCACCAAGAAGCCCAAAAATCAATCAATACTAATTTCCCTCTTAGGTCAGAAAGTTTCAGCTCAATTCCTGTTGGATTATTGTAGGCTAATTCAGGAGCAATATCTCCTATTTTCAATCCTATTTCTTGTGCTGCTGCAAACTGGATTGTTAAGGGTACCAATAGTATCAAAAGTATTTTTTTCATAATTAGTTTAGTCTTGTGATTTGTGCGCCAATAGCATTTAATCTTGTGTCAATATTTTGATATCCTCTATCAATTTGTTCTACATTATGTATGGTGCTTTCTCCATCAGCAGCAAGAGCGGCTAATAAAAGAGAAACTCCAGCACGAATATCAGGTGAAGTCATAGTGGTTGGCTTAAACTGAAACTGATGATTGAGTCCAATTACGGTCGCTCTATGAGGGTCGCATAAAATAATTTGTGCCCCCATGTCAATGAGCTTATCTACAAAGAAAAGGCGTGATTCAAACATTTTTTGATGAACAAGAACAGTGCCATTGGCTTGAGAAGCAACTACCAAAATAATACTTAACAAATCAGGAGTAAAACCTGGCCAAGGCGCATCTGAAATGGTTAAAATTGAACCGTCAATAAATGATTTTACTTTATAGCTTTCCTGCGCTGGAATATAAATATCATCTCCTCTGCGCTCCATTTTTATTCCTAGTTTGGTAAAAACAGATGGGATTAGTCCTAACTCATCATAACATACATTTTTGATTGTAATCTCTGATTTTGTAATGGCCGCCAAGCCAATAAAGGAACCAATTTCAATCATATCAGGCAGGATTCTGTGTGTGCATCCTGTTAAGTTTTCAACTCCTTCTATGTGTAATAAGTTAGAGCCTAATCCAGTGATTTTAGCTCCCATAGAGTTTAACATCTTACAGAGTTGTTGCAAATAAGGTTCGCATGCAGCATTGTAAATACTTGTTTTCCCTTTTGCCATAACGGCTGTCATTACAATGTTTGCTGTTCCTGTTACTGATGCTTCATCAAGGAGCATATCTGTTCCTTTTAATTGGTCAGCTGTAACTCTGTAAAACTCTTCTTTGCTATCGTATACAAAATTAGCCCCTAGTTTCTCAAAACCTATAAAGTGAGTATCAAGTCTTCTTCTCCCAATTTTATCTCCTCCCGGTCTTGGAATATATCCTTTTCCGTAACGGGCTAATAAAGGGCCAATTATCATAATTGAACCTCTAATTCGACTACTTTTTATTTTATATTCTTCTGAAGAAAGATAGTCAATATCAACCTTGTCTGCCTTAAAGCTATAGGTTGATTTGTTTATTTGTTTTACAGTAACATTTAAATCACGTAAAAGGTCAATCAGAATATTTACATCACGGATGTTAGGTACATTTTCCATGATTATTTTATTAGAAGTTAATAATACAGCACACAACACTTGTAATGCTTCATTTTTTGCTCCTTGAGGGTGTAGATCTCCTTTAAGTTTAATTCCTCCTTTTATCTTAAATGTAGCCATCTATTTTATTGCTTATAATTCTTTTTATAATTTTTCTTTTTGCTATTGGATTTTTTACTTGAGCTTTTCCCGCCACCTTGCCTTACAGATGCTGAACGGATAAACTCAAAGTCACTAGTTAGAGTAAGCTGGTTTTTTGACATTTGCTTAAGATGTAAGCGTATCATATTATTATCTACTGAGCTTTCGTTAAAAAGGATATAAGATTTCTTCATTTGGTTTGCAATCATACCTGTCAAAATTTCCCTTTCATCTCCTTCCATTTTTATAGCCGAATCAATCATAGTTTGCACTGTGTTTCCGTAATAAGAAAATTTGATTTTATTATCAGGATAAATCATTTTTTCAGGACGTTCCGCTAGTTTTCTAATTTCGGGTTTTTTATAAGGAGATTCAATATCCAATTTAAAATCGGACATGATATGCAGATGGTCCCAAAGTTTGTGTGTAAATTCTTTTACATCTCTAAAATGCGGATTCATTTGCCCCATAAATGCAATTATTGCATCGACACATTTTTGTTGCTCGACTTTATTATTAAGGGTAGTGGCATGGTTAATCATTTTTTGTACATGTCTTCCGTACTCAGGAATGATAAGTTGTTCGCGCTCAGTATTGTATTCCATTAAAATTTATTTAGTTGCAAAAGTAGTAAAATACTAACAATATTTTATTAAAACAAGATATTTATAACTTAGATTAAATGTTAAAAACCTAAAGTAAGGCCTAATAAATAATTACGAGTAGCTTGCGGGTAGTATCCTGCCATATTGTATCCTCTTTCGCTATCCGAATTTACATAATGATCACTTCCACTTGGATCCCAGATATCAGAGATGAAACGGTAGATCCAAGCATTATTTACATATTCATTATTTAATAAATTATTGATTTGTAATGTTAATTTTGCAGTGTTAAATATTTTGCTATCCCACCAATATGATAAACGTAAATTATTTACTAAATAATCGTTTAACAATCTATTTTCCGATGAAGTATTATCGATAAATTGTTTGCCAATATATTTACTAATGAAATCAATACTTATATTATCTCCTAATTTGTAATTCAATTGTGAAGCCCAGATTACATTAGGTGAAAATGCTAAATCTGTATTTTCATGAGAAAGCTCATTGACCCCCCCAGTATCCCAATTATCAACATGCTCAATAAAAGCAGATGCAATTTTATTTTCACTCAAAGTCATGTTTGCCGCCCAATTAAGTTTTTTCGTTAACTTGTACATTCCCTCAATTTCAATTCCTTTTCGGAACGATTCAGCAACATTTACATGCGTTCTTTCTCCTACATCATTCAGTTTTCCTGTCATTATCAACTGGTTCTTGTAATTCATAAAATACAGATTAGCTCCAAATATCATTTTATTTCCAATTTGTTTGTAGCCAATTTCTGTGTCATAAAGTGTTTCATGTGTTGGGCGAGATTCAGGAGTGCTTTCTGTGTAATCACTTCTGTTGGGTTCTTTATTCGCCACACCAAAAGATGCATATAAAGATTGATTGTCATTTAAAGTATGATAGAATCCAAATTTTGGATTAAAGAATGCTAAATTTACTTCTTGCTCAGCAGAATTTCCCTCTGAATCTAAGCCTTCAAAAATATAATCAATTCTTCTTCTTTGTAAATCAACATAAATATTAGTGGCATCACTATATTTATAGTTTGCTTTTGCATAGAAATTGTGGTCAAATTTTTCAGCTTTGTTCCTGTAATACTGATGATTGAAATCAGCATTACTAGCGTATTCTATCCAGATTACATTTCCGTAATGCTCTCCAGAATAACGACTGCTAGCTCCACCAAAAGTTAAATCAATATTACCTATTTTCTGGCTCAAAGAGTATGTGAATCCTCCAAAGTCATTGCTCAACCATTTTCTTCTAACAAGATTAGTTGCAGTAATTGTATCGTTTCCAATAATAATATTCTGTAATCCGTATGAATTAAGTGATTGGTTAAGTTTTTCTTGTTCGTAGTACCCTTCACCATGCGTAAAGTGACCAGCAATATTAAAGTTTGTTACATTGCTTAATTGTTGACTGTAATGTAATTGATAATGCGTTTGACTGTAATCATCTACCTCATTTTCATAAGTGTAAGAGTTGAAAGTTCGATTAGTATCTAGGTAATTTAAAGGAACACCATTCCAAGCTTGGTAAGTACGTTCGTGACCTGAAAATACAATTCCTTTAAGTACAGATTTATCTCCAAAATAAGCTCCTTGTAAGTATAATGATTTTAAATCAGAAGTTGCTCTATCAATATATCCATCAGATGATATTTTGGATAAACGACCATCAAAAGCAAACTTATCATTCAATAAGCCGGTGCCAAACTCAATATTGTTTTTAAGAGTAGCAAAGCTCCCTATAGAATTATTGGTAATAGCATAAGCTTCCTTATTTAATCCATCAGTTTTTAAGTTAACCGATGCACCAAAATCAGAACCACCATTAGTTGAGGTGCCGACTCCTCTTTGAATTTGAATATTTTCAATAGAAGAAGAAAAATCAGGCATATTTACCCACCATACTCCTTGGCTTTCAGAGTCATTTAAAGGAATTCCGTTTACAGTTATATTAATTCGTGTTGGATCAGCTCCTCTTATTCGAAATCCCGTGTATCCTATTCCGGCTCCTGCATCAGAAGTAGTAACTACTGAAGAGGTAAGTGAAATTAAGTAAGGTAGATCCTGCCCTAGGTTTCCTTTCTCAATCTCTGACTTACTTATGTTAGTAAAGGTCATTGGCGTTTTTTCATTTGCTCTTAGGGCATTTACATTTACCTCCCCCAATACTTTTCGCAGTGAAATGCTGTCGCTAGGCTGTTGAGCAAAGCCTATAAAAGGTAGGGCAAGCAGAACAGCCATACAGTTTTTTTTGTTAAACATTTTTTAATTTTCAGTTAACATTATCAGATAAAATGGGGTTTTTTATCTCTTTTTATTTAATGTTACTCATTTTCCTATTGCGAATTACCACATCAGGTTCAATGGGTGTAATCTCAGCCTTTCGGCACCCCTTTTAAGATTAAGCAAAAATATAAAATTGTTGTTAGTTACGGTTTTTACTTGTTAGAATCTTTAATTTAATGATATCTTTTGCTGACTGCTCTCTATCTTCTTCCTCTATAACAAAATAGATGTGTCCTAGTTTTTCTAATTCCTGTCTGTAAATCTTGAAAAGTATCTCTCTATCATTTGGATTCTCTCTTTGCTTGTCTGGCTCCCAAGGAATGTCAGGTTTGCATAAAAGATAAAAACGTTTTTCTGTTTTTTGTTTTTCAATTTGATCTAAAATCCAATTATCACAACTTCCATATTTGTATTCACTCCAAATTTTAATTGTGATTAAATCAGTATCTAAAAATTGAGAACCGATCTCTGATTTTAATTGTCCTTTTGCAATGGATAGTAAGTCTCCTATAATATAATTCCTATCTAAATTGTCAATATAGGATCGTGCAAATTCTTTGGTAAGTGGAATATTGAAATGATTAGATAGCTGCTTACATAAAGTAGTCTTACCGCTACTTTCAGGTCCTGTTATAATAATTTTATGTGAGTTCATTGTTGCGTTTTATCCAAGAGAAATATCCGAAAATTGCAATAACGGTATAGACAATAAAGAGTAAAGAGGTAAGGTGTAAGTCTCTACTAAAATATAGGTAAACGGATACGATATCAATCACTATCCAATACAGCCAATTCCTTAATACTTTTTTTGTAACCATGTAAGTAGTAAAAACTGAAAATACAGTAGTAAAAGAATCTACTAAAGGCATTGCTGCATTTGTGTAAATAGTAAAGTAAAAGCCCATTAAAAAAGTAAGTAAGGCTCCTAGCAGTAAAATTAGTAAATGCCTAGTTGTTTTCCATTGTTGGATCTTTAATGCACTGTCATTCTTATTCCACTGATGATAGCCATAGAGCGCCATTAGTAAATAGAAGACTTGTAGTCCTGTTTCTGGATATAGCTGTTCTGTGTAGCAAATGTAAATATAAAGAATCACACTTATTACTGCTGCCCCCCAGCACCAAACACTTTCTTTTACAGCAAGTATTACATAAAGGATGCTAAAAAATACAGCAGTACTTTCAATAATACTCCAATTGAAATCTAAGTTATTAAAAAAAAGAGTTATTTCATTCATAAATTATCTCTTTGTGAAAATACTTAGCAATTATGTACTGCAGCAGCTATTTCTATAATCAGATTTTCATCTTTTTCAATAGCATTTCCTACAACAATAATATCGGCACCAGCTTTACAATTTTCAACTGCTTTTCCTCCACTACTTATTCCTCCGCCAATAATAATTGGGCAATCTATCGATTGACTAACACTCGCTATCATCTTTTCTGAAATAGGATTTTGTGCTCCACTACCACCATCCATAAAAATAAGTTTTAGCCCGAGCATCTCACCTGCCATTGCCGTGCAAGCTGCAACTGCATTTTTATCAGCAGGAATAGGAGTGGTGTTACTCATATAAGAAACAGTAGTTGGTTTTCCACTATCAATAAGTATATAGCCAGTAGGTAAAACCTCCAATGAAGATTGCTTCAAAATTGGGGCTGTGATTACTTGTTTTCCTATAAGCATTTCCGCATTTCTTCCTGAAATTAAAGAAAGGAAAAGTATTCCGTCTGCCTTGTCATTTACTTGCATTACGTTTCCAGGAAAAAGTATTACAGGAATGTCAGAATGTTTTTTTAATGTAGTTAAGCAAGAATCTAAACTGTCATTTGTTAATAGTGAGCCACCTACAAAAAAATAATCTGTTTTTGCTTGGGTGGCTTTTTCAATAACACTAATTAGCTCTGATTTATCTTGTTTGTCAGGGTCAATTAAAAGTGCAAATGATTTTTTATTTGCTTTTTTATCTGATAGTATCTTACTATAAATATTCATAATTCTATTTCTATTTCTATTTACAAACATACACTAAAAAGTGGGAATTTAATTTTGTGTAATGTAGTCTAAAGATTTCCGAATTAAATTCCGCATTAACAATTCCTTTGTTCTGTAGAGAAAATGGTGTCAGCTTGATATCTTCTTTAAAATCTACATTCCCTTTTTGATGCAATTTAAAGATTGCTTCTTTGCAACACCAAATTAAAGTAGCTTTTTCTTTATTTAAGTTGTTGAGGTTATTTTCTGAAACAAATTTTGAAGAAACTTTAAGTGCTTTATCTGATATTTTTTCAATATCTAATCCAACTTGTTGCTCGCTAATAATAATAGCAACTATTTTTTTGGAATGAGAAATAGAGATGTAATTTCCATTGTCTAATTCAGGTGCGCCAAACTCATTGTAAGTTATTAGTGTATTTGGGGTGATTTCTTTTAGAAGCAACCTGCTTGCTAAGAACTCTTTTTTTCTTGTTTCAGTGGTATGGGTGGTAGTGTAAATCTCTTTTTCTAACATTTGTAATTCTTCTAGTACTTCAGTTATTTCCCACACCAAAATAGTAACGTTCTTTTTTGCTATTTTATGGATGATTGGCATAGGGTTAATTTATTGGTTGTAAATGTAATAATTATGATTATCTTTGCCAGCCTTAAAAATAAAAAATGGAAACGGAAACTATGAATTATAAAGTAAAAGACATCTCTTTAGCAGAATGGGGAAGAAAAGAAATCACTTTGGCAGAGGCAGAAATGCCAGGATTAATGGCTATTCGTAAAGAATATGCTGATAGTAAACCTTTAGCAGGAGCAAGAATTGCAGGGTGTTTACATATGACAATTCAAACGGCAGTTTTAATTGAAACATTAACTCATTTAGGTGCTGAGGTTACTTGGTCGTCTTGTAATATTTTTTCTACTCAGGATCAAGCAGCAGCAGCTATTGCAGCTACAGGTGTTCCTGTTTTTGCTTGGAAAGGATTAAATGAAGAAGAATTTGACTGGTGTATTTTACAAACACTTACTGCATTTGAAGGCGGTAAATCCTTAAACATGATTTTGGATGATGGAGGTGATCTTACAAATATGGTGTTTGATCGTTTTCCAGAAATGGTGGCTGATATTAAAGGGCTTTCAGAAGAAACAACTACTGGAGTGCATAGGTTGTACGAAAGAATGGAAAAAGGAACACTCTTAACGCCTGCTATCAATATTAATGATTCAGTTACTAAATCAAAATTTGATAATAAATACGGTTGTAAAGAATCTTTAGTAGATGCTATCCGTAGAGCCACTGATGTAATGATCGCTGGTAAAGTTGCTGTTGTCGCCGGTTATGGAGATGTTGGTAAAGGTTCTGCTGCTTCATTAATAGGTGCTGGAGCAAGAGTTATTGTTACAGAAATTGACCCTATTTGTGCATTGCAAGCGGCAATGGATGGTTTTGCAGTAAAAAAAATGGATGATGCGTGTAAAAATGCTGATATCATTGTTACGACAACAGGAAATAAAGATATTATTCAATCTCGTCATTTTGAATCTATGAAAGATAAAACAATTGTTTGTAATATCGGTCATTTTGATAATGAAATTGATGTAGCTTGGTTAAATGATAATTGGGGACATACTAAAGACACAGTAAAACCTCAAGTTGATATGTATACGATTGATGAAAAAGATATTATTTTGTTAGCAGAGGGTAGATTAGTGAATTTAGGTTGTGCTACAGGGCACCCTTCATTTGTAATGTCTAACTCATTTACGAACCAAGTATTGGCACAATTAGAATTGTGGAATAATACTGATAATTATAAAAATGAAGTATATATGTTGCCTAAGCATTTGGATGAAAAAGTTGCTAGATTACATCTTGCTAAAATTGGAGTAGAATTAGAAGTTTTACGTCCTGATCAAGCGGAATATATTGGAGTAACAGTTGAAGGTCCATACAAGCCAGAATACTATAGATATTAGTAATTATAAAACAATTTAGATGAAAAGTCTGAGAAATCGGGTTTTTTAATTGGAAATATGCATTTGACTACCACTCAATGTCCAGTAGTATTTTTTTAGTGGAAGTAATGCTGGTGAGTTTAGTACGCTAGCGTCATTGCTCAATAAAAAAGCAGAGGAACAACATCCACAATAAGCAATTCCTGAATCTACAGAGTCAATTTGAGAGCATGAGAGTGATGGTTCGTAACTGCAATTTCTGTCATATACTTTGTAGTCATTTCCAACACCATGGTAAATAATTATCCCTTCAACTCCTCCTTCAATAAAAATAGAGTTGCCTGAAACTTGCAAATCGCTATATTCGGGCAAACTCAAATCTACATCAATATTTACATAAACCTCTGCAATGTAATCTTCTTTTGAATTACAGCTTAGGGTTATTAGGCTAATGCTAAGGATGTAAATGCTTAATTTCATGATTGCAATTTTACAAAAAAGAAATGGTTTTATCATTCCTTGAGGTGATAAAATATTTATATCTTTACGGCCTTTAAAAAACAGAATTTATATTTAAACGAAACATTATACCATGTTGAGAAAAATTTATTTAATAGCAACTTTAGTACTTATTTCATCATTTGCTATGGCGCAAACAGGAACCTTGAAAGGGGTAGTAACTGATGCAATGAGCGGAGAGCCAGTCCCTTTTGCAAATATTGTTGTTGAAAAAAATGGAAATCAATCAGGAGGGACAACTACTGATTTTGATGGAAATTATACAATTAAGCCTGTTGAACCAGGTGCTTATACCGTAAAAGCAACATTTGTGGGTTATGGTACAGTTGAGGTTACTGGGGTCATCGTTTCGGCAAATAAAATCACTTTTCAGGATGTAAAACTTCAAGAAGGTATTGCCATAGGAGAGGTAAAAATTATTGCGTATAAGAAACCACTTCTGGATCAGGATAATCTTTCAGGAGAAACAAAAACAGCAGAGGAGATTGTTGCATTACCAACAAGAAATATTGCATCAGTAGCTGCAAGTACAGCGGGTATTTATCAAAGAGATGAAGGAGATGGTATTAACGTAAGGGGTTCTCGTTCTGATGCAACTGAATACTATGTTGATGGGATAAAAGTAAGGGGATCTATGGGTGTGCCTACCTCAGGTATTGAGCAAATTACTGTGATTACAGGAGGTGTTCCTGCACAATATGGAGATGCAACAGGTGGAATTATTTCGGTAACTACCAAAGGGCCTTCTAATAAAATGTTTGGAGGTGTTGAGTTTGAATCTTCATCCTTATTTGATAGTTATAATTACAATTTGTTAGGCTTTGCTCTTTCTGGTCCTATTTTGAAAAAAAGAAACACTGATGGATCTAAAGGCTCTTCAGTAATTGGGTATTTCTTAGCAGGTGAATTTAGAAGTGTTGACGATACTGATCCTTCAGCAATTGGAAGATGGAAAGTAAAAGATGATGTATTGGCTGACTTGCAAACAAACCCATTTATTATTGCTCCTAATGCATCTGCAGGGTTTTTAAGTACTTCAGAATTTTTAGATAAGAATGATTTTGAGAATGTAAAAGCAAAACTAAATGCTAACCAAAAAAGATTTAATATTTCTGGAAAATTAGACATTAAACCAAGTAAGACTTCTTTTCTTTCATTAGGGGGTTCCTACTATGCTCGTGAAAGTAGAGATTTTAGTTCATGGCGTTCAATGTTTTCTTGGGATAATAACCGTCAATCAACTCAACATACTTATCGTTTATTTGGAAAGTTAGTGCAAAAATTTGGCTCTGCTGAAGACAATGAGGATGAATCATCAGCTACTATAAAAAATGCTTTCTTTACTATTCAAGGAAATTATACAAATAATAAATATACTTATGTTGATGCTGATCATCAAGATGATTTATTTAACTATGGATATGTTGGTCAATTTGTTACTAGTAAAGCGCCTGTATATAATAGAGGATTTGCTATTGATAGTTCAAGTGGTATTCTTTATACGGGTAGCGTGTTAAATGGCTGGACAGATACACTTTTCGAATATACTCCAGGTGGGATTAATACATCCTTAGAGAATTATACTAATGCATATATTGATATGTTTTCACAATATAGTATGTCTTCCTATATAGGTGGTTATGGTGCTGATGGGCAGTTAAGAACAGCAGCGGACTTGCAAGGAAAAGGATTGCTGAATGGTCAATTACCTTCAAACGTATATTCTTTATTCGGAAATCATGGCTCTATGTATAATGGTTCTGCTAAGCAAGAAAATACACAAACTACTTTTAAAGCATCAGGTTCTGCTGACATTAAATCACACGAACTTTCTTTTGGCTTTGAATTCGAGCAAAGAGAAGATTATTACTGGGGTATAGGGCCTATGGGATTGTGGGGCTTAATGCGTCAGCAAGCTAATAAACATATTTTAGAATTAAAGTTATCTGATCCAGAGCCAGTATTTGATGAAAATGGGATTTACCAAGATACTATTAATTATGACCGTTTGTTTATTGAAAGTGAGCAATCAACTTTTGATGCTAAATTTAGGGAAGAACATAATATAGGTCAATTAGAATTTATTGATATTGATTCTTATACACCAGATGCGTATAGTTTAGATATGTTTAGTGCAGATGAATTATTAAATAGCGGCTCATCATTAGTATACTATTATGGCCATGATATTTATGGTAACAAATTAACAACAAACCCTACACTTGCCTCTTTCTTTGCAGATAGTAGTGATAGACTGATTGCTCCTTACAGTCCAATTTATCAAGCGGGTTACATACAAGATAAGTTTGCGATTGAAGATTTAATTTTTAATATAGGATTAAGAGTTGATCGTTTTGATGCTAATCAACAAGTATTGAAAGATAGATACTCATTATATGCTACTAATAAAGCTGGTAAGGATGATGTTTTATTAAACTCAACCTCTATCCCTTCAACAATTGGTGATGATTATGTCGTTTATGTTGATGATATTGAGAATCCCTCAGCTGTTGTAGGGTATCGTAATGGAGATGTTTGGTATAATGCTGATGGACTTGTTATTTCTGACCCTACTTTATTAGCTGAAGCTGCAGGAGGTAAAATTGCTCCTTACTTAATAAATCCTAATGATGCAAAAAATGGAGATATTAAAATGGATGCTTTTGAAGATTATGAGCCAGAAACTGTATTTATGCCTAGGATCGCTTTCTCCTTTCCTATTTCTGATGAGGCACAGTTCTTTGCACACTATGATGTGTTAACTCAAAGACCGCCAACAGGAAATAGATTAGAACCAGTTGATTATTTATTTATGGCAGATAGGGTTGGTGCAACTTTGAATAATCCTGACTTAAAACCTGAAAAAACAGTTGATTATGAATTGGGGTTTGCTAAAACCTTATCCTTAAAGTCAGCTCTTAAAATCTCTGCATTTTATAAAGAATTAAGAGACATGATTCAAATAACAAATACATTGTCCGCTTACCCTGCGCAGTATTATACTTATGGTAATATCGATTTTGGTACTGTAAAAGGGATGTCGGTTAATTATGACTTAAGAAGAACAAACAACATACAACTTACTGCTAATTATACTTTACAGTTTGCTGACGGTACTGGTTCTTCAGCTACATCAGGAGCTAGTTTAGTTAGTACGGGGCAACCAAACTTGCGTACTACTATTCCTTTATCTTACGATCAAAGACATGCTATTTCAGCTTCAGTTGATTATCATTATGGTGATGGTAAAGATTATGATGGACCAGTTTGGTTTGGTGCTAATGTTTTCCAAAATTCTGGAGCAAATCTTATGCTGTCTGCTGGTTCAGGAACCCCTTATTCTCGTCAATCTAATATTACTCAGGAAGCAGCTTCAGGAATTAATGATCGTTCTACTTTATCAGGTAATCTTAACGGTTCTCGTTTACCTTGGCAATTCAGAATGAATCTGAAAGTTAATAAATCATTTGAAATTAAATGGAATGATAAAAAGAGCTCAAATTTAAATGTATATGTTCAAGTACAGAACTTATTGGATGCTAGAAATATAATTAGTGTCTACAGAGCAACAGGTAATCCTGAGGATGATGGATATCTAACTTCAGCAGCAGCACAAAACGCAATTGACGCGAAAAATGATGCAGAAGCATTTAGGTACTTATATTCTTTAGGTGTTAATAATCCATCTAACTATAGTCTTCCAAGAATGTGGAGGGCAGGTATTAGTTTGCAATTTTAATTAGATAATGAAAATGAGACTGAAAAATATAGCATTTATGAATAATTCAATAAAAAAAGCAGCAACTCTTTACCTAGCTCTATTTGCTGTGGTAGTAGTAGCAAAAGAGAATGTTAATCAAAATTTATCTTCCGTTATTAATACTAAAATTGCCGCTGGTTGTGATCCTTCTAATTCACAAACTGATTTAGATATTAATAATGTGAGAACCACTATTATGGGTGGAGGTGATATGTGGTGGAATTTAGCTGATCCTCAATATGAAATTCCAAAAGGAGGGAATAAACACTCTTTGTTTGCAGGAGCATTATGGATTGGTGGAGTAGATGCTGGTGGTCAATTAAAGGTTGCTGCCATGACTTATCGTCAGGGTGGAAATGATTTTTGGCCAGGACCTTTGAATGTTGATAATGCAACTATTCCAGCTGATGAATGTGCTAAATGGGATAAGCATTTTAAAATTGATCGTTCAGTAGTTGAGGAATATCATAATCGATTTGGAGACGACCCAACTTATGATATTCCTGAATCAATATTAGATTGGCCTGCTCATGGGGAACAATCCTTAGGTCAAGATGAGTTTTTAGCTCCTTTTTATGATGTTAATGGTAATGGTGTATACGAACCATATGCCGGTGATTATCCTGATTATAATATAACTGGTAATAATGATGACGCTGCTTTGTTTGGCGATCAAACCTTATGGTGGGTGTTTAATGATAAAGGAAATATTCATTCCGAAACACAAGCCGATCCATTAGGTTTAGAAATTCATGCACAAGCTTTTGGTTTTACATCTGATAATGAGGTAAATGATATGACCTTTTATAACTATAAAATTATAAATCGTTCTACACTGCCATTAAATGACACTTATTTTGGACAATGGGTTGATGCTGATTTAGGTTATTATTTAGATGATTATGTAGGCTGTGATGTGAATCTAGGATTAGGCTTCTGTTATAATGGAGATGCTGAAGATGAAGGTGCTAATGGGTATGGATTTAATCCTCCAGCTATTGGAGTAGATTTTTTTCAAGGACCTTTAGCTGATCCTCTTGATGGTATTGATAATGACAGAGATGGAACTATTGATGAGGCTGGAGAACAAATTATCATGTCTAAATTTGTATATTATAACAATGATGGAACTGTCCAAGGAAATCCAAATGGAGGAACAGATATCTATAATTATTTAAGAGGGATTTGGAGAGATAATGTCCCTATGACTTTTGGTGGTGATGGACATGGGGCAGGTATTGGTTCAACAACTGATGAATGTAATTTTATGTTCCCAGGAACTTCAGATGATCAATTCCAGGGACAGGAATGGACAGAGCAAACAGCAGGGAATATTCCTGCTGATAGAAGATTCTTGCAATCAGCAGGCCCTTTTACTTTACAACCAGGTGCAGTTAATACTATTACAACAGGTGTTGTTTGGGCAAGAGCAAAATCAGGAGGACAAACAGCATCTATTCAGTTGCTAAAAATTTATGATAGAGAGGCGCAAGCTTTATTTGATAATAACTTTAATATCCTTAACGGGCCTGATGCTCCTGATTTAACAATTAGAGAGTTAGATAAAGAACTAATTTTCACTTTATCTAATGGAGAAAATTCAAATAATCAAAATGAATCTTACTCAGAGAAAGATCCTTATATTACAAAGCCAGCTAATATTGTTAATTTTCCTGATTATAAATTTCAAGGATACTTAGTATATCAATTAAAAAACGCTACAGTATCAGTTACTGATTTGGATGATTTAGACAAAGCACGACTAGTTTTCAGAAGTGATATTAATGATACAGTTTCAGGAATTGTAAATCAATATCTTGATCCGATTTTAGGTGTATACACTCCGATTGAGGAAGTTGCTTCCATATTAAGTGAGGGTGTTGTTGGTTCTGTAGATCAAGGGGTTCAGTATTCATTCCAAATAACAGAAGATAAATTTGCCTTAGGGAATACACGCTTAGTACATCATAAAACATATTACTTTATGTCATTGTCATATGGGTATAATAGAGCAGAAGAAAACTCAAGCCCTTATGATGTGAATGCTGCTGATTATGATGGTAGAAACCAACCCTATATTTCTGGAAGAAGAAATATTCAAGTTTATTCAGGAATACCTCACTTTACTTCCCCTGATGCAGGTGGTACAACTTTACAAGCTTCATATGGTGATGGGGTGGAAATTACCCGATTTGAAGGAACAGGAAATGGAGGAAACGCTTTAGAATTGACTCCGGCAACAATTAATGCTATTCTTGAAAGTTCTGATCATAGAGCTATGAATTTAAGCTATGAAGCTGGACAAGGGCCTATTGATATTTCAGTTGTTGATCCTGTTAAAATTCCTAAAGGAACTTTTATGTTAAAGTTGATGGAACCAGTTGTAACCAATACAGGATTGATTACTTCTTACAAAAAATGGACATTAATTGATCGAGAAACAGGCTATGTTAAAGCTTCTGTTGATGAGGATATTCTAGTTGGAACTGAAGTTTATATTAATAGCTTAGGTTTAAATATTAAAGTAAAACAAGTTAGTAACCCTGGTGAAGATCCAGGTAATATAATGAATAATGGTCTAATTTCTAGTTCTATTGAATTTGAAAATGTAAACGACAGATGGTTAACAGGTTTAGCAGATAGAGATGATGATGGTTCATCTTGGGGTTGGGGATTAAACTGGATAAGATCAGGATCTTACACTAATGATGATGTAAGTACATTAAGTGACTATAATCAGATTGATGATCCTAATGGTGCTTTTGAAGGAGCGATAATGCAAATAAATAAGATTAGTTTTCCATTCTTTGATATAGAATCTAATGGTGGTACTTGGGCCCCTTATCGTTTTGCATCTAATTTTAATGACGGGCCTGGGCTTAGTGTTTCAATAACAAATCAATCTAAACTGATTAATTTGAATTCTGTAGACATAGTATTTACTAATGATACTTCAAAATGGACAAGAGCATGCGTCGTAGAAGCGCAGGATGACCAAACACTTTCTATTGGTCAGCAGGAAAAAATGGGATTAAGAAAGTCACTATCAGTTGGTAAAGACGGACAGCCAGATGCTAGTGGGACTATTGGTTTGGGATGGTTTCCTGGTTATGCTATTGATGTTGAAACTGGTGAACGCTTGAATGTTATTTTTGCTGAAGATTCATGGCAAACTTCTGAAAATGGAACAGATATGATCTGGAATCCAACATCTGAAATTACAAATGGAGATTTCCCTCAATTTGATCCAAGTGCAGCAGTTGGAGAGCAATTTAGTGGGGGTAATTATTTACTTGGTGGAAAACATTTTGTTTATGTAGTTAATGGTAAATCATGGGTGAAAGGAACAGATGATTATATTAATGGAGACTTTGCTAATGTTAATGAAGCGCCTAATTATGATCAAGCGGCTTGGATTCATGCAAAGTTACTCAATGATGTGAGTGGACTAGGGAAATGGAGAGTATTTCAAAATGTTTCTTGGTGTGGTATTCCACTATTATCTCCTGGTAGAACTTTAAAAACAAAACTTAGCGAACAAAAGAATGATGCAACAATTAAACTTAGGGTTACTAAGCCATATAAACAATATGAAACTGCAACAGCTGATAAAATATTAGATACAGATGCAGCATTAGTGATTGATTCAACTTATGTGGTAGCTTATCAAAATTCAGCAACTACATGGGGTGGTAAGGCAGTTACGCATGACGGTAATACATATCAGTCTGGTGAAAGTTTTATAGCAACATCAAATCAAATTACTGGTAGTGCTAAAGCTAGAGTTATTGAAGCAAATCCAATTAATTTATTTAATCCTACTTATGGTTTTAACACAGATGATATTGTTGCCACAACAGGAGATTTAAATGTTGCGAAGGATGCAATGGAATTAATTAGAGCTGTTCCTAATCCTTACTATGGTAATTCATCTTATGAAATCAATCAGTTAGACAATAGAGTAAAGATTACTAATTTACCACAGCGAGCAACAATTTCTATTTTCACTGTAAGTGGTACTTTAGTTCGTAATATTAATAAGGATGATTCTGTAACTTCAGTAGATTGGGATTTGAAAAATGATTATGGAATTCCAATTGCTAGTGGACTTTATATTATTCATGTAAATGCTCCTGGAATAGGTGAAAAAATAATTAAATGGTTTGGTGCTTTGCGTCCAATTGACATGGATACATTTTAATAAAAATATTGACGATAATAAATAGTATAAATATGAAACAAATTAATAACTGGATAAAAACAATAGTTTTTATTGCTATAATGATGCTTCCATTTCAAGAGAGTTTTGCAGGTAATGAGCAAAGAGCAGGACAGGCAGGAGCTTCTGAATTATTAATCAACCCTTGGGCAAGAACCTCAGGTTGGGCAGGAGCAAATATTGCAGGTGTTAGAGGGGTAGAAGGAATGTATTCTAATGTTGCAGGTTTAGCATTTACCAAAAAAACAGAATTAATTTTTACAGAAACTTCATGGTTGAAATATGGTAATAAAATGTTTGATGCTAATAGTTCAGTAAGTACTATCAGTTCATTTGGTTTTGCTCAAAAAGTAGGAGAATCAGGAGTGCTTGGCTTGTCAGTAATGAGTATGGATTTTGGTGAGATTGAAATTACTACTGTAGATTTACCTGATGGAGGAATTGGTACTTATTCTCCTAAATTTATGAATATAGCTCTTTCTTACGCTAAGATATTCTCGAATAGTATATATGGGGGAATGACTATCAAAATGATTTCTGAGCAAATTTCGAATGTAGATGCTAATGGTATTGCTTTGGATGCAGGTATACAATACGTAACAGGAGCAAAGGATAATTTGAAATTTGGTATTTCATTAAAAAATGTTGGGCCAAGAATGTCATTTACAGGTGATGGTCTTTCATTTAGAGGTTTTGCAGGTGATGAGGATGATTATAAAATGACTGTAGAACAGAGATCTTCTGAACTTGAATTGCCAGCTTTATTAAATATCGGTATATCATACGATATTAACGTATTAAGACATAGATTGACAGGAGCTGGGACATTTACTTCTAATTCATTTCAAAAAGATCAATATAGACTAGGAGGAGAATATTCTTATAGAGAAATGTTTATGGTGCGTTTAGGATATACTTATGAAGATGGAATCAGAACTCCATCAACAAGAACAACTGCCCTAAGAGGTCCTTCAGCTGGCTTTACAATAGAATTACCAATGGGTAATGCTAATACTTTCGGATTGGATTATTCTTACCGCCATACTGATCCTTTCCAAGGTTCACACACTATTGGAGCTAGGATTAATTTATAAAATAAAAATATAACATATAATGTTCAGAAAGGGAGGTAACTTCCTTTTTGTACGTTTATAAGCATAAAAATTATGAGTACAATATATTTGTCACAAGAAGGTTATGATAACCTAAAAACCGAATTACAGAATCTAAAATCAGTAGATAGACCTAGAGTAATTAATCAAATTTCTGAAGCACGAGATAAAGGTGATTTGTCGGAAAATGCAGAGTATGATGCTGCAAAAGAAGCGCAAGGGTTATTGGAAGCAAGAATTGCAAAACTAGAAAATGATGTAGCTAATGCAAGAATCTTAGATCATGAGGATATGGATACTTCAACTGTACATCTATTAACTAAAGTAACAATTAAAAACACTGCTAATGGTATGGAAATGACTTATGCTATTGTTGCAGAAACAGAAGCAGATTTATCTGCTAAGAAAATTTCGGTTACTTCACCTATAGGAAAAGGTTTGTTAGGAAAAGCAGTAGGTGATATTGCTAATATTGAGGTGCCAAATGGCATCATACATTTTGAGATTATTAAAATTACAACATTTTAATGGCTAGTATATTCTCAAAGATAATAAGTGGTGAAGCTCCGGCATTTAAAGTTGCAGAGAATGAAAATTTTTTAGCTTTTCTGGATATTTTTCCGCTAGCAAAAGGACATGTCTTAGTTATTCCTAAAAAGGAAACTAATTATTTATTTGATATTAATTCAGATGAATACCTGGAGCTTTGGAAGTTCGCACAACAAATTGCAAAGGCAATGGATAAGGTAATTGATTGTAAGCGTATAGGAGTTGCAGTTATTGGACTTGAGGTCCCTCATGCTCATATCCATTTAGTACCTTTGAACAATGTTTCTGATATTAATTTTGAACGTCCTAAATTAAGTTTCTCAGAAGAGGAGATGGATGCAGTTGCTCAAAAGATTGGTAAGGCATTATAATAACTATGTTTTTTGTTTATCAGGGTTGTCTTTCAAAAAAGCACCCCAACCTGTATAGCTTTTTCCTCCCTTAGTAGGATTTCTTTGAAAATAATGACAAACGGCAGCAGCCAAACCATCAGTTGCGTCTAAGTGTTTTGGCATTTCTTTAATCTTTAGTAAAGATTGTAACATGGCAGCAACTTGTTCTTTGCTTGCTGTTCCTCTTCCAGTTATAGCCATTTTTATTTTCTTAGGAGCATATTCAAAAATAGGAATATCCCGGTAAAGTGCTGCTGACATGGCAACCCCTTGAGCTCTTCCTAGCTTTAGCATAGATTGAACATTCTTACCAAAGAAGGGTGCTTCAACTGCAAATTCATCAGGTTTATATTCTTCAACTAACTGCAGAGTACGTACAAATATTTTTTTTAGTTTTAATTCGTGAGAACCTAATTTAGACAAATGTAGTACTCCCATTTGGATAAGTTCTATTTTATTTCCTTTAATATGAATTAATCCATATCCCATAATGGTTGTTGCAGGATCTATTCCTAATATTATTTTATCAGTTTGCAATTGTTATCTTTGTAATTAAAATTGTACAACAAAACTAAGCAATGCTAACCAGAAAAACGATTGGCTTTCTAATAAAAATTGGAATTGTGGCTTTAGCCCTTTTCTTCTTGTATCAACAACTTAACGAAAAAAGTGGGGTTGACAAGCATAGTGTAGATGGTATAATTACTAAACTTAAAGCTAATTATATTATTGTTATTGTAGTTTTTTTTATGATGTTTTTAAATTGGTTTTTGGAAGCATTAAAATGGCGCTTCTTAATTGCTAAGATTGAGAAAGTATCAATTACACGTTCACTTAAAGCAATCTTTTCAGGAATTACTGTTTCAGCTTTTACTCCTAACAGGGTGGGTGAATATGGCGGTAGAGTTTTTTGCTTAGAGAAGGCGGATAGAATTCAAGCTGTACTCATTACGGTAATTGGTTCTATGGCACAACTATTAATAACTATTGTTTTTGGTTCTGTTGGGTTGTTGTGTCTACCCACCTATCAATCAGATTTCTCTCTATTTTTCGATAAAGTTTATTTTGCTTATCCTGTTTTTGCCTTTATTCTTATTTTGTTGAATGTATTGTTGGTTTTATTATTCCTTCATGTTTCTGTTCTTTCGAATGTATTAACTAAGGTCTCATTTTTAAAGAAATTTGAAAAATATAATGACGTATTTTCTTTTTTCTCTTTTGAAGAATTGTTAAAAGTACTTGGGTATTCTGTAGCAAGATATGTGGTATTTACTACTCAGTTTTTTATTCTTTTACAATTATTTGATGTACAAATATTTTATACTGATGCTATTATACTTATCATGTCTATGTTATTTGTTATTTCAGTAATTCCTACTATTTCAATTACTGAAATTGGGGTTAGAGGTTCGGTTGCCTTATTTCTTTTTGGCTTAGTTTCAGCCAACACAGTCGGTATTTTGTCGGCTACATTCGTCCTTTGGATAATTAACTTATTAATTCCATCTCTTATTGGTGTTGTTTTTATTTTCACTCTTAAATTCTTTAGGAAATAATGCAGATAATAGTACTGTTTATTTTATTTCTGTATTTGTTACTTATCCTAAAATATTGGATAGGGTGGACAAAAAATAAAGCTACAGCTGTTAGTCATTTTTCACCTAAAGTATCTGTTATTATTGCAATGCGGAATGAACAGGAGCAAGTTCTTCATTTGCTTTCGGAACTGAATAAACAAGTTTATCCTATTGATAAGTTGGAGTTTATTCTGGTAAATGATCATTCAACTGATTCTACTTTAGAATTATTAGAAAATTCAGCAATTGATAACTTGAGAGTTGTAAATATGCCAGAGGGTATGTTTGGTAAAAAAAGTGCTATTGCAAGGGCAATGAAAGATGCTACAGGGGAAATTATTTTAGCTTCAGATGCGGATTGTAGTTTTTCCCCTATTTGGGTGCATACTATGGTTGCTTACTTTACTAATAAAAATATAAAATTAGTTTCTGGTCCTGTTTCCTATCATAGACAAAAAGGTATTTTCTTAGGATTGCAAACCTTAGAATTTATCTCCTTAATTGGTAGTGGGGCTGGGTCTATTGGTGTTAAAAATGCAATTTTTTGTAATGGAGCTAATATGGCTTATCGTAAAGCTGATTTTTTGGAATTGAATAATTTTGAAAATGATGAGGCTGTAAGTGGTGATGATGTTTTTCTTTTGCATAGCATAAAAGAAAAATACAAGAATGCTATAGCATTTGCGAAAGATGAAAATGCTATTGTCCTTACAGGTGCAGTACGATCTGCTAAAAGCTTTATCAATCAAAGAAAAAGATGGACAGCAAAGACTAGTGGTTACAAAGATTTTGCAAGCATATATGCTTCATTTTTGGTGTTGTTTACCAATCTTTTATTAGTGTTGTTATTTTTTGGATATCTTTATTCAGATGCTTATCTTCAGTTATTCCTGTTGTTTTATGCGTTAAAATTTTCGGTCGATTTTTTACTATTATTGCCAGTGCTTTCATTTTTTAAACGTAAGGATTTATTGAAATGGATATTGCCTTTTGAATTATTCTATGCTATTTATATTATTTTCATTGTTATTTTATCATTTACTAAGTCCTTTGAATGGAAAGGAAGAATACACAAGAAATAGATGAAAGCAAATTCTTTAAATCTCTTGGCATGGAAAAAATTAAGAAACGATAAATTATCATTTGCTTCTTTAGTATTTATTTTTTTATGTGTGTTGTTGGGATTTTTTGCAGTTATTTTAAGTCCTGATAGTAGCCCTATGGCAAACGAAATGCATATTGAATTGGCCACTCAGAAACCATTTACTAAAATCATTTTTTTAGATATTCCTAAACAAGATATAAAGCAAGTTTCTTTTATGGAAGGTATATTTATTGGAAAGCCCTCTACAGTAAAGAGAATTCCAATTGATAAATATACTGCTATTGCCAATGGAGTTACCTACTTCCCTTATCAATCTGAATTTAAGCAAACCTTTATAGGGGATTATAATGTAAAGAGTCAAACTTTTTATTTTGGAACAGATAAATACGGTAGAGATTTGTTGAGTAGAATACTATATGGAATTCGTATTTCTTTATCAGTTGGTTTTATAGCTGTATTTCTTTCTTTATTCATTGGGATAACTTTAGGATTAATTGCAGGTTATTTTAGAGGAAAAACTGATGATATAATCATGTGGTTTGTTAATGTAATTTGGTCCATTCCCACCTTACTCATGGTAATTGCCATTACTTTAGCGCTAGGAAAAGGTTTTTGGCAAGTATTTGTTGCAGTTGGGCTTACCATGTGGGTGGAGGTTGCTCGTATCATTAGAGGGCAAGTGTTATCGATTAGAAAATTAGAATATGTAAATGCAGGAAAAGCATTGGCATATAAACCATTTAGAATAATTTTCAAACACATATTACCCAATGTTATTGGACCGGTTATTGTAATTTCGGCAGCTAATTTTGCTGCTGCAATTTTGATAGAAGCTGGGCTTTCCTTTTTAGGAATTGGAGCTCAACCACCTATACCAAGTTGGGGTGGGATGATTAAAGATCATTATAGCTATATCATTATGGATAAAGCGTATTTGGCTATTATTCCAGGGATGGCAATTATGATTCTGGTATTGGCTTTTATGTTATTAGGAAATGGTTTGCGAGATGCATTTGATGTTAAAAATTAAAATATAAAATTATGGAATTGATATTTTCGGCACTTATAATTTTCTCTCTTAGATTGGCTGATCAGAGCTTAGGAACTATGAGATCCTTATTGGTAGCGAAGAATAAACCAATTTATGCTGCTCTGATTGGCTTAGTTGAATCAGCAATTTGGATAGTAGCTATCTCACAAGTTGTTAAAGATATTGATGATCCTATTTTAATAGGTTCTTATGCAGCTGGCTTTGCAGCTGGAACTATTTTGGGTTCTTATATTGAACGCATTGTTGGCGTAGGTAATATTGTGATACGCGTTTTTTCTCCAGCTAATTCACCTTCAGTAGCTGAATCACTTAGAGAAGATGGTTATGGTGTTACTATAATTGATGGAGAAGGTAAAGATGGCCCTGTTAAAATTTACTTATGTGTTATTCCTAGAAGAAAATTAAAATTAGTACTCAATATGATTGAAAGAATAAATCCAAATTCGTTTATCACTACAGATATGGCTAATCCTACTTCACTTAAGAAATAAATTTGCGTTGAAATAAAAAAAGCCTACTCAATTTTGAGAAGGTGTTTAATTTTATAATGCATAATGTTAGAAATTGTACTGATTAGCAAATGATATTGCTAGAATGGTAAATCATCATCTTCTGATGCAGGTGCATTAAATGCAGGTGCTGCATTCATTTCTGGGTTTCCAGCCTCTTGGCTTTCAATTCTCCAAGCATCAATGTTATGAAAATATTTTCCGTTATATTCTCTTGAAGATAAGTTAAAGGAAACCTCAACTTGATCTCCTTCATTATGATGGTTTAACATTTCAATTTTATCTTCTCCAAATAACTGAAAACAAACTTCAGGATTATATTGCGCGCCAGTATCTATAAGGAAAGATTGTTTTTTCCATTCTTTCCCTGCTTTTGATGTTCCACTTTCTACACTTAACTTTCTACTTAACTTTCCTTTTACTGATAGACTCATCTTATATATTTTAAAAATTAGAATTACAAAATTAAATAAAAAAAGGACTAAAAAATCTTTAAAGCTCCTTTTGTGTGTAAATGTTAAAAAATAATATCTTTGCCATCCTTTTAATGCGAGTGTGGCGGAATTGGTAGACGCGCTAGACTTAGGATCTAGTGCCGCAAGGCGTGAGAGTTCGAGTCTCTCCACTCGTACAAAAAAGTGGAATTCTATTTTATCATTAGAATTCCACTTTTTTAGTTAAACGAAAACAGATCAGTATAATTTGTTAATATTTTTATTCTATAACAGTTTTTATATTTCTCAAATAGCAAATAATCTCTTGCTTTTTATATGTATCCTTTTTTCATAATCAGATAAATAAGTGTACTTTTGCAGCCCTTTTTAAAAAATAAATAAAAGATGAAACTTACACAAAGCAAAGCAAAAGATTTAATGGCAACTATTACTGTTGAGGTAGCAGTAGCAGATTATAGTGAAAAAGTTGACAAAGTATTAAAAGATTACCGTAAAACGGCTGACGTTCCAGGATTTAGAAAAGGAAAAACACCTATGGCAATCATTAATAAAAAATACAGAACTTCTGTTATTGTGGAACAAGTGAATAAATTACTTCAAGATGAATTATACAAACATATTTCTGCTGAAAAAGTAAGAGTTTTAGGTTCACCTATGCCAATTAACGAAACGCCTATTGATTGGGAAAATACTGAAAATTTTACTTTTCAATATGAGGTAGGTTTAGCGCCAAATTTTGATGTAAAAATTACAGCTAAAGATAAATTAAACTATTATAAAATTAAAGCAGATGCTAAATTGGTAGATGGATATTGTACTGATATTGCAAAGCGTTATGGCAAGATGAGTAATCCTGAAATTTCTGTTGAAGGAGATTTGATTTTTTGTGCAATAGCTCAATTAGATGTTGATGGAGATGTAATGTCAAATGGAATTTCAAATGAGGCAACTGTTGCTATGGAATACATTGCTGATGCAAAAATTAAAAAACAGTTTATTGGTGTTAAAAAGGATGATATACTTAAAGTAAATGTAATGAAAGCTTTTGCCAATCATTCTGATTTAAGCTCTATGTTAAATGTTTCTCATGATGCGATAGATAATTTGATTTCAGAAGAATTTCAGTTTACTATTAAAAACATCAATCAATTAGCTCCAGCTGAATTGACAACGGAATTATTTGACAAAGTTTATGGTGAAGGAACAGTAAAAAATGTAAAAGAATTTAAAGCAAAAGTTCAGTCGGAAGCAGAAGCTCAGTTTATTGGGGAAAGTGATAGAATGCTTAAGAATGATATTGTAACTTATTTAATTGAAAAATTAAAATTAAAAATACCAGATGAATTCCTGAAAAGATGGTTAGTTCAAACTTCTGAACAACCAATTACTATGGAAATGCTAGCAACTGAATACGATATGTATGCTAAAGGTTTACAATGGCAATTAATTGAAAACAAAATTTTAGAAAATTATGAGGTTAAAGTTACTCAGGATGATGTTTTGAATCAAACTAAAAAGCTTATCAGTTCTCAAATGAAACAATATGGTCAGTCTGAAGGTGATGATGCACAATTGACTGATATTGCAACAAATATCCTTAAAAATGAAGAGGAAAGAAAAAAAATATACGATCAGATTTTTGATGAAAGAACTTTAGTTGTTTATAAAGAAAATTTCAAATTAACTGAAAAGAACGTTACTTATGAGGAATTTGTTAAATTAGCATCAGTAAAATAATATAAAAACTACAATCATGGATTACGGGAAAGAATTTGAAAAATACGCAACAAAACACAGAGGAATAAGCAGCTTACATCTTCATGAATTTAATTCAATGCATGGAAACTATATTTCTCCAACTATTATTGAAGAGAGACAAATGAATGTTGCTAGTATGGATGTTTTTTCTCGTTTGATGATGGATAGAATTATTTTTCTTGGTGTCCCTATCAACGACTATGTTGCTAATGTTATTCAAGCGCAATTATTATTTTTAGAATCAGTAGATGCTAAAAAAGATATCTTAATTTATTTGAATTCCCCAGGAGGTGGCGTGTATGCAGGGCTTGGTATTTATGATACTATTCAATATATTAATCCTGATGTTTCTACTATTTGTACAGGGATGGCTGCTTCAATGGGAGCGGTATTATTATGTGCTGGGGCAGCAGGGAAAAGAACTGCGCTTAAGCATTCAAGGATAATGATCCATCAACCTTTAGGAGGTGCTCAAGGGCAAGCTTCTGATATTGAAATTACTGCTAGAGAAATTCAAAAATTAAAGAAAGAATTGTATGAAATAATTGCCGTTCACTCTGGAAAAACATACGATGAAGTTTGGAATGATAGTGATAGAGATTATTGGATGATTGCTGAAGAAGCAAAAAAATACGGAATGATTGATGAGGTTTTAATTAGAAAACCTAAGTAAGCAGAATTAAGGTCTAAAAAAAAAGTAGAAGCAATTGTCCTTCTACTTTTTTTTTACCCAAAATTATCGAAGATGAATTATAAAATAATAAAAGCTAGTTCATTTAAACCCTCGCCATGGAATGGAGGAAGCACAACGGAACTATTCATTTATCCAATGACTTCGAAATATGCAACTAGAAACTTTAACTTTCGATTAAGTACTGCGACTGTTAATATTGAAGAATCCACTTTTACGTCATTACCTGGAATAACAAGAACACTTATGGTTTTAGATGGTGAAATGACTCTTGCACACAAGGGTCACCACACAGCAAAACTAGGCAGATTTGATTCTGATAATTTTAAAGGTGATTGGAACACCTTTTCAAAAGGAAAGTGTTCGGACTTTAACCTCATGACTATGGGAAATACCAAAGGCACAGTTGTTTCTCTTCATGTGAAAAAAGGAAAACAGGTTGTTGTTTCATTTTTAGACAATATTC
>JABGVU010000004.1 GCA_018645865.1 Flavobacteriales bacterium | reverse complement strand
GATCTACTCAAACAAAGTCCAGATCTACCTGTTGTTATAAGTGAAGGTGAGAAGGCGGCAGTATATGGAAAAAAGAATTTAAAAGATTATGTACATGTTACATTTCAAGGTGGATCTAAAGCAGTTGATAAAACAAACTTCCAACATTTAAAAGATAGAGAAGTTATACTATTTCCTGACAATGATGATGCAGGTATCAGGGCCATGATCCATGCTGCTAAAATCTTGATTGAAAAAGAAATTACACACAACATCAAAATAGTTGACGTTGAAAACCTTCCTAAATCTTTTGACATTGCAGATGCACCAATGCACCAAGGAATTAATGTACCAGGATATATTGGTAAAGCAGATGAATTTGATCCTGACAAATATTCAAAGCAATGGAAAGAAATACAAAAAGCAGAAGATAAAGAATTAATAGAATCTGAAGTAGAGAAATTTCTAAAAATGTATATCTACATAAGATCTGTAATATCATTCTATGAGCTTGAGAATAAGGAGCTGCTATCAAAGCAGCAGATGGATGATTGGAACCTGGCTGCAATGAAGGGTGAAAGATTATCCGCAGCAATATTAAACAGTGGATCAGCAATAATGGCCCATAGTGTATTTACACATGCAGGAATGAAACCAGGAATTATTGAAGTTAAACAAGGGGAGTTTGAGGCTATTGATAAAGGAACATATTACAACACTTACTATCCATCAAACATAGTAGCTGCGCCTGGTGATGTTACAGAGATCTTAAATTATTATATATGGCTGCTTGGTGAAAAAAACTGGTACTGGATTGAACAATACATAGCTTTCATGATCCAATTTCCAGGAATTAAAGTTAGATGGTCCCCAGTTATTACAAGTGTTGAAGGTGGTGGAAAAGGATTATTGGCAAAACTTATATCAGCAATACTAGGACATCATAACTGTAATACGCAGCTGATGTATGAGCAGATGGTAAACCAATTTTCAAATGTATTAATGGGATTACAGTTTGGAATTATAAATGAGTTAGATCTAGCCACTAAGAAAAATGTAAAACAACTAACTAATAAACTAAAAAAATTTATGTCAGACGATACACTGACGATAGAACTTAAAGGTAGACCACAAATAAAAATTCCTTTTTTCTGTAACTTCATGATTTTTTCAAATGATGAGGACTGCCTGTATTTAACAAAAGAGGCTAGAAGATATTTAATTATTGCAATCAAACATGGTCAAGATGTAATAAATGAAAAATTAGATGCAGGTGTTAAAGACAAGATCCTTGATGCATTGGAGTTTGGATCTAAGGAACTTGGCTACCTGTTACATCACTTCCAACAGGTGAAGATAGATGAACCTAAAGCATTCCAAAGAAACGCACCTAAGACTGACGACTTCTTTGAATTAGTTGAAAAAGGAAGACCAATGATTCATAGAATACTGGATGAGAGATTGGAGAATAACCAGGAGCCATTTCACAATGATAGTCAAACAGATGGATGGACTGTGGAAGTTACAAAACAGACAGAGGTTAATGGTGAAAATGGTCAGAAAGAATATCAGGAAGTTAGTGCAGGTTATTTTGAAACAAGACAACAGTTTAGCGGACTGGTAGTAGCAGCAGATCTGCATGAATATATTATGCTAGATCCAATACTTAAAAATGAATACTGCACCAGAGATCTTCTAATAGATTGGTGTAAGGAAAAATGCATCACCTGGTCCAATGGTAACACTACAAAACAAATTTCACTACCACATGGATCTTACTCAAGAGCATATTTAATTGTAGATTATGAAGTTGAAGGACAGAAAATATCAAACTGGACAGAAGGCCAACTAGGAAAGCATTATTACTGGTTCACATTTGACCGTAAGAGATTAGATACAAAAGGAAGATTAGATTGGGTTAGACATGAAAATAAATCAAAACTAACTAACTACATTGAGCCAAAAGATAAACCAGGGTTTAGTTTATAATGAAACAGAACAGTAGGCAAAACAAAGCAAGATATTTACAGAACCTGGTAAAAGATAAAATCTGTAAAACATTTAACTTAGATAATAAAGATGTAAGAACTTCAACACTTGGTGAAAATGGTGAGGATGTAAAACTGTTGACACTTACAGCAAAGAGAGTTTTTCCATATGCTACTGAATGCAAGAATACAGAGCAGTTTATAGGGCTATATAAACACTTCAAACAGTCTAAGAACCACAATCACCGTGAGCCATTACTTATAATCAAGATGAATAGGCAGCAGCCACTGGCGGTTATATCGTTAGAACATTTTTTTGAATTATTAGAAAAAGAGGATTAGCAATGAAAAAAAAATTTTTTATATGCTAAACCTTTACACCTCCTGGTATTTTTTTTCTGAAAAATATTTTTACCCAACCTTACGTTTAAAACACAGTATTAAAGCCAGAGTAGAAGTAACCTTTTCTGACACAGAAGGTGGTAGGGGTTACTTAAACTTTTGATTTTAATCTGGTACCATATTAGTATCTTTAAACAAAAGGAGAAATATGGATAAATTTACTAAAGGAATATTAACTGTAATTGCAGTTGGAATAATTGGATTAAATGTTCAGATGATGAATGGTGGTGGTTTCATTACTAAAGCTCAGGCTTTTGAACAAGGCATTAAGGTTTCAATATGTGATTCAGCGGGAATGAACTGTGCAGATGTAACTCGTACCAACAGGCTAAAAGTAGAAAATTAAATGACAGATAAGAAAACCAGCACAATAAATAAAATTCTAGAATATGCGTTTAAGAATAAGCTAAATGCATCTATCACAGGTGTTGTTTATTTATTGATCTATAAAGTAATTGATATGAATACTATCCAATGGTTTGGGGATGGCATGTTTATAACAGAGGGCAACATTTTAGAATTTATTGTTGCAGCAGTATTCTTTGGATCTTGTGTAATTTTTGCTATTGCTGTTATTGCAGATGCTCTTAAAGGTAAGCTATACTAAATTATGAAAAAACTATTTTCAACGATATTGGTTCTGGGTTTGTTGTGGTGCAATGTTGGGTTTGCTAAATCTACAAAAGCTAAAATTCTAGAAAGATATGAGATAAAAATTAAAGCAATGCACTCAGAGACAGTCGTAATCGTATGTATGGATGGTTATAAGTTCATTCATACGGGTGGTACTGAAAGAAACTTGGTTCAATTTTATGAAGAAAGAGATGGAAAGTCTCTGCCAGCAAAATGTAATTAGATGAAAGTATTAATAAAAATAGCATTGTGTTTAGTATTACTTACTGGTGCTGCAGGAGCTGCAGATGTAGAGAAGTTGGCCAAGGAAACAACAGTTAATGCATTAGTTGCAAATGGTTGGGAGTTACATTGGGTTAGCAGTAGTGATTATATTACTACATATACATTGTTCAACAAACGCGATGGTGAAATAATTACATGTAGAGTTGGCTCAAATGATAAAGTTACATGTTTTAAACCATGAAAAAGATCAGTAGATTTTTAATTCACTTTGCTAGTTGGGCCACTGTAGTATTATTTATATTTTGGATATCAGGTCTTACTGATCATTTCTCAAAGCATGCAGTTAATACACATGGTGTTACAGGGTATAAAGCAATCTTGACATGGTTAATTGCTAGCGCTTGTTGCACTCCAATGTCATTAACCTGAAACAATTGATATTGAATAACCATCAATACCTTCAAGGCATCACCCAGTAAACCAATATAAGAACTGCCGCAGTTCACACTTACAAAAAGATTTCAGTAAATAGTAGATGATGGAGTTGATGGAGTTGATGGATCTAACTTAAACAGTTCGGAGTAAACTTGCGGTCCATATCTGACCACCTATTGCAAACGTAACAGCTGCACCTTAAAAGTAATTATGACTAGAAATTTCATACCAGGACTTGATGAAGATTACAAATTCACTAGACCAGAATTC
>JABGVU010000005.1 GCA_018645865.1 Flavobacteriales bacterium | reverse complement strand
GTTTGCAAATATATATATATTCCCTTTTCACAAAAGGTTTTAAGATTAATAATTATTTATATTTCTTTATAAAATGAATATTATTATATTTGTTGAAAATTAAAACAAAAAATTATGAGAGGAAGTATGTTACGCTCGGGTAATCCCGCATTAGGAAAAAAAACATTTGAGAATTTAACAAATACAAGTGGAGGAGTAATGACACTTGACGGAACGGTAAATAAAACTGCAATCAGTCTATGTCTTTTAATGCTTGCCGCATACTATACCTATACTAAACAAGATTTAAGCTTAATCTGGCCAGGATTTATTGGTGGCCTTATTGTTGCTGTTATTACCATTTTTAAAAAGGAGTGGTCTCCAATCACTGTTCCTATTTATGCTGTTCTGGAAGGACTTGCTTTAGGAGGTATTTCAGCTGTTTACTCTCATGAATATACTGGAATTGTACAACAAGCAATATTCTTAACCTTTGGAATTTTCGCTACTTTATTATTTGCATATAAAACTAAAGTGATTAAACCAACTGAAAATTTTAAATTAGGAGTTTTTGCCGCAACTGGTGGTATTGCAATAGTTTATTTAGCTAGTTTTGTAATGAGTATGTTTGGAGGTGGAGGTTTGTCAGTTATGGATCCTTCTAATTCCTCTTTAATGAGTATTGGTTTTTCCTTATTTGTAGTGGTTATTGCGTCATTAAACTTGGTAATGGACTTTGATTTTATTGAAGAAGGAGTAGAACAAGGAGCTCCTAAATATATGGAGTGGTATGGTGCCTTTGGACTTTTAGTGACTTTAATCTGGTTGTATTTGGAAATTCTTCGTTTACTAGCAAAACTGAGTTCAAGAAATTAATAAATGAAAAGGATACTTTTATTATTTATATTAATTCCTATTTTTTCTTTTTCTCAAGAGTATTCTTTCAGAATTTTACCTATTTACTTAATGCCAACTACTGATATTGTAATTCTGGGATCATGTTTGGCAATTGAAAGAAGTATTTCAGAGAATCAATCATTTGAGATAAATTTAAATCCAACATTTATTATGGGAGATGAATCTGAAGCATTTAATTTTAACTCCTCAGTTGGTTATAAACTATTTTCTGAAAAAAATTTCTTTATATCAAGCAGAATGAGAATTTCGGCAGTATTTAGTGGTATAGATTATTGGGAACAAACATATGAGGAATGGAGTCCAGAATTTAACGATTACATAATAGAAGATGGATGGAGAAAAGAAACTTTTTTAACTATTGGCCCTGAATTTGTAATTGGAAAACGATTTTATTATACAAAACAACAAAAAGGATTTTTTGATTTAGGATTTGGAGTTTCATACAACAAAACAATTTACTCTGAAATAATAAACACTAGAATTATCTCTTACCCAAATGGACAAACAGATATTACAAAAGAATATTCTCATGAGGATCTTATTTATTTTTGGCCAAACTTTACTTTTCAATTTGGATATACTTTTAGAAAATAAATTATTTATTTGATCTTTTTCTGTCGTGTTCTTTCAATAATATTTTTCTTAACCTTAAATTTTTCGGAGTTACTTCTACATACTCATCTGATTGTATGTATTCCAAAGCTTCTTCTAAAGTAAAGATGATTGGAGGAGCAATTTTTACTTTATCATCATTTCCAGAAGAACGCATGTTCGACATCTTTTTGGTTTTAGTAACATTTATCACCAAATCGTCAGCACGGCTATTTTTTCCAATAACTTGTCCTTCATAAATAGATTGATTTGCTTCTACAAAAAATGTCCCTCTTTCTTGCATATTGTTTAACGAATAAGGTATAGCATTTCCTTTTTCCATAGAAATAAGTGAGCCATTTAATCTTCCAGGAATAGTCCCTTTGTAAGGTTGAAACTCCATAAACCTGTGAGACATAATTGCTTCTCCAGCCGTTACAGTAAGTAAGTAGTTTCTTAAACCAATAATTCCTCTTGATGGAATAGTAAACTCTAAATGCATAAGGTCTCCTTTTGGTTCCATTATTGTCATTTCTCCTTTTCGGATGGTAACCATTTCAATCGCTTTTCCACTTACATTTTCCGGAATATCAATTGTTAGTTCCTCAATTGGCTCACATTTTACACCATTAATATCTTTAATGATAACTTGTGGTTGACCAATTTGTAATTCATAACCCTCTCTTCTCATTGTTTCTATAAGTACAGATAAGTGTAAAACCCCTCTACCAAATACTTTAAAGGTGTCAGCTGATTCTGTTGGTTCTACTCTAAGTGCAAGGTTTCTTTCTTCTTCTTTTTCTAATCTTTCTTTTATTTGACGAGATGTAACAAATTTACCATCTTGTCCAAAAAACGGAGAATCGTTAATGGTAAAAGTCATACTCATTGTCGGCTCGTCAATCTTAATAGTTGGTAAAGCTTCTGGGTTTTCAACATCAGCAATAGTGTCTCCAATATCAAAACCTTCAACCCCAGTAATAGCGCATATTTCTCCTGCTTTTACTTCTGACACTTTTCTTTTCTCGAAACCATCAAAAATAAATACTTCCTTAATTTTCGCTTTGACAATAGTCCCATCTCTCTTACAAAGCATAATATTTTGATTTTCTTTTACACTCCCTCTGTGAACTCTACCAATTGCGATTCTTCCAATAAAAGAAGAATAATCCAAAGATGTAATTAACATTTGAGTAGTTCCTTTATTTTCGTTTGGTGCAGGAATGTGTTCTATAATTTGATCCATTAAATAAGTGATGTCTTCTGTTGGATTTTTCCAATCAGCAGCCATCCATCCGTTTTTACTAGAACCATATATAGTTGGGAAATCCAATTGTTCTTCCGTAGCATCCAAGTTAAACATCAATTCGAAAACCATTTCATTTACTTCTTCTGGTGTGCAGTTTAATTTATCTACTTTATTTATAACAACAATTGGTTTT
>JABGVU010000006.1 GCA_018645865.1 Flavobacteriales bacterium | reverse complement strand
TATATTTGCAATCCAATTTAAGGGCGATTAACTCAGTTGGTTCAGAGTGCCTCCTTTACACGGAGGAAGTCGGGGGTTCGAGTCCCTCATTGCCCACCAAAGCGGAATCCATCTCATTATGAGTTAAGATTCCGCTTTTTTATTCTCACAAATCTCTGTGGTTCTTTTAATTAGCTCAAATAACAAATGTGTTTCAGGAGTTCGAACTCGGTCATTTTCCTTGTTATAAGTCGTTCCTTTAGGAAACACAAATTTTTATTTAGGTTTTTGATCATAGGGCATATTTATCCATTTCTTCGATAAGTTTTTAGAAACTTTAACGGCCTTATCAATCACATTTTTAAGGTTCGAGATGCTCTTTATTTTATGATGTTGTTACCATGTATTCTTAAAAGAGTCTTTTTTAAAAGATTTATTGACTTCTTTGTATATTGAGTTTGAAGAATTCTTTAAAAAAAGAGGATCTTTTGACGAAATTCTTGACAATAAAGCAATAGGAAATAAGAAAAAATAAAACACCAAACCTAAAATAATATTTGGAATAATTAATGAAAGAAAATATGCAATTTTAAACCATAAAAATTCCACTTTTTTACTTAAATATGGGGAAAAAACTCCAATTATTCCTAAAGCAAGTATAATATTTAAAAGAACATCTAGCTTGGCAAATAAATAAACAACTAACAATCCAGTAATAATTACTAAAATTGTTTTTACAGGATTTGATTTAATTTGATTCATTCTAAAATAATGTGTAAATAAATGGGGCTAATGCGCTACTACCAGCAAAAACAATTAAAATTCCTAATAATAGTAGAACAAGAATTATTGGTGCCAACCAGAACTTTTTTCTTTGATTCAAAAATTTCCATAAATCTTTTAATATTTCCATTGTTAATTTAATTTAATTGATAATTCATCTTTAATACATTCATAATACAACCTATGCCCAATATTTGTGAGATGATTATCATTATTATAATATAAATCATCTCGATCTTGTGCTTGATTCTTCAAACAGATTGTTGGATCCATGTAATCAAATTGATATTCTTCTAAAATTGGTATTATCAATTTATTGGGCATTAAGTAGTCCAATTGAGTACTTTCACTAATATTATATTGTTCTTTAAGCGCCTTTCTTTTTATATCATAAATCTGGCTCCTATCTGGAATCAATAAAAAAGTAATTCTCAAATCATACAACATTGATAATTCAGACAATTCTTCTAAATAGTTCCTAGTTAAATCTTGGAAGTTGTTAACATAACTTTCTTCATTCTGAAACAAATAAAAGACAGGATCCATTATATTCGAATATTTAGTTAGATCAATAACTTTTTTTCTTAAATATTGCAGAAAATAACTTTTATTAAAGAATTGATTATAATAAATAAAACTATTTATTCTAAACATTAGATCATCACTATTTTGCTTAGTTGATATTTTAATTTCTTTTTTAATTTTCTGTTTGCTTTGAGCAGAACTATATTTAATAATATCAGCTGCGTCATTACCAAGAAACCAACACATTACTATATCATGAATCTTATTCTTTTTTATAAATTGAGGAAGCATTAATTTAAGCAAATTAATATCACGAGGAAGAGAAGAACCAGGACGTCCTAAATTTAAAACCTTAACATTAAGATCTTTTTGTAATAATGAACAGAATACTTCATCGTCCTCAACACCAACTCCAAAAGTAAAAGAATCACCTAGAAATATTACCTTTCTAAGACTGTCTGAAAATATACGGTTATCTGATGATGTTTTTCTACCTCCATATTTATCAATATTTATAGTATTTTCATATTCTATATGTCTTAATTTAGTTCTGCTATTTGGGATATATGAAAGAAATTTATTTTTATCAGTTGATAATATTATTTTCTTAAGGGGTTGATCTGAATATTTGACGTTAGAATGTTGTTTGTTTTTTGGATTTAATAATGTCATTCTATTTTCAAGCCAATATGGAGTGTAAATGCGTAAAATACATTCAGTTGCAAAAAAAATAAATAATATAAGTACAAGGTTTACTAAAAATAAAGAAAGTTTTGGGAAGCTATTAAAAAAATTATCACGCATGTTGCTATTCATATAAAATCTAATCTAATTTAAATTTAACCATCCATTTCTCTTTATCTTCCCAATCTATTTGATCTTCTTTTTTGTAGACAAAATTATTAATAACTAAATAGTCAATTTCAGTACTCATAAAACATCTATATGCATCATAAGGAGTACAAACAATTGGCTCTCCTCTTACATTAAAACTTGTATTTACAACTAATCCATATCCTGTAATTTCTTTAAAGGCATTAATTAATTCCCAATACCTAATGTTTGTTTCTTTATGAACTGTTTGAACTCTTGCTGAAAAGTCAATATGTGTAATTGATTGCAGTGTACTACGTTCTCTATATAATCTTTCCCATAATGGTAAATCATAATAATTTTCTGGCAATGTCTTCTTAATTGAATCATTAATTGGAGCTACAAGAAGCATATAAGGAGACTCTACATCCAAATCAAATAATTTTTTAGAATCTTCAGCAAGCACAGATGGTGCAAAAGGTCTAAACCCTTCTCGATATTTAATTTTAAGATTTAATTTTTTTTGCATTTCAGGATTTCTAGCATCTCCGAGAATACTTCTATTCCCTAGAGCTCGTGGGCCAAACTCCATTCTTCCCTGGAACCAACCTACTACTTTGCCTTCACTAATTTCCTTTGCTATGTCTTTATTTAGAGTGTCAAAATTTGAATAATTTTCATAAACTGCCTTAGTTTTCTTATTCATTGACATTATTTCTTTTGTAGAGAAACTAGGCCCTAAGTAAGCGCCTTCCATTATATCGTTGACACCATCAACTTTACGATTGCCATCAAAATACATATAATAAATAGCTTGAGCAGCTCCTAGAGCAGCTCCAGCATCACCAGCAGCAGGTTGAATATATATATTTTTAAAAATACCTTCTTTTTGCAACTTGCCATTTGCAACACAATTTAAAGCAACTCCTCCAGCTAAACATAAATTATCAGATTTTGTTAATCTTTTAGCTTCTTTACCCATCTTTAATACAATTTCTTCTGTAACAATTTGAATTGCTAATGCTAAATTACAATGATGTTGTTCTATATCAATTTCCTCAGTTCTTCTATCAAAACCAAATAAATCCTGCCATTTATTATCCTTAACCATTCTTAATCCAGTTGCGTAATTATAATATGTTTGATTAAGCCAAATAGAACCATCATCTTTAATATCAACTAAATTATTCTTAATTAAGTTTATAAATTTTTGTGTTTGATTAGAATTTGGATTACCATACGGGGCAAGTCCCATTAATTTATACTCACCTGAATTAACCCTAAATCCTAAAAAATATGTAAAAGCACTATATAATAACCCTACTGAATGTGGAAAGTGTAATTCTTTAAGAAATTTAATCTTATTATCTTTACCAAAACCAATAGAAGCTGTACTCCATTCACCAACTCCATCAATTGTAAGAATTGCAGATTCTTTGTAAGGAGATGAAAAAAAAGCACTAGCAGAATGAGATAAATGATGTTCTGGAAATAAAAGATGTAGACTATTAATATCATAGTCACTAACTTTTCTTAAGCCATCTCTAATATTTTTCTTTAGAAATAATTTCTCATTTAACCATACTGGAATTGCTTTTACAAATGATAATATGCCTTTTGGAGAAAATGCATAATAAGTTTCTAATAAGCGCTCGAACTTTAATAGTGGTTTATCATAAAAAACAACAGCATCTAACTCATCAATTTCAAGTCCCGCTTCTTCTAAACAATATTTAATAGCTTCAACTGGAAATTTTGAAGATTGCTTTTCTCTAGTAAATCTTTCTTCTTGAGCAGCAGCAATAATTCTATCATTAATAATTAAAGCTGCAGCTGAGTCATGGTAAAATGCTGAAACCCCAAGTATCTTTTTTTCAGCTTCTTTCATATATCATGATAATAATTATTCAAAAGTACAAATGTTTATCAAATTCAATGAATATTTCTAATACTAATTCCTTTTATTATTTTAGCTTTATGAAAACAATTATTAGAAAAGGAGTTAAAGAAGACCTACCATCAGCACTAGAACTAATCAAAGAATTAGCTAATTATGAAAAGTCTCTAGATGAAGTAACCATTACATTAGAAGATTTAGAGAATGACGGATTTGGATACCGCCCATGGTTTTGGTTTTTAGTTGCTGAAGACAACAATAGGATTATTGGATTATCATTTTATTGGATACGCTATTCTACCTGGAAAGGAAAATTCTTATTCCTTGAAGACTTTGTAATTAAAAAAGAATATAGAAGATTTGGCATTGGATCTAAATTATTTGAAGAAACAATCAAAATATGTAAGGAACAAAATCTGAATGGCATGATATGGCAAGTATTAGATTGGAATAGTCCTGCAATAGATTTCTATAAAAAGTATGATGCTGAAATTAGCGCCGATTGGCTGAATGGAAAACTTACAAAAAAACAAATTGAGAAGATTAATGCAATTGTTTAAAAAAGATCGAAATTAGGACCGAGAGGTCCACCAATAATTATTCTTTTCTCAACCGTTCCATCATCATAGATGTAAAAAAGAGGTTTATTTTTCATGCCTTTTGTTTCTTTTCCTAAAAGATCAATTATTTTAACTAACTCTCTTTTCTTATGGTTTATTTCTTCATCACCTATATCTGTTGTACTACAATTATTTCCTACTCTAAGCATATTATAAGCTGGTATTACAAATCTTGCTTTATCCCCCTCACATTCAAATGTAACTGGAGTAACTAATTCATTTCCGAAATGCAAATCAATTGTTAGTGTGTCATTTTCAAATGCATAAGGATTAGTTCCTGGAATAGCATTAGTATCACCTACTTGATATGTTTGATATAATGAATCACAATTACTACCTACACAATAATAGGTATAACGAATTCCGTTGTCAAGAATATACATCGTATTTAAACTAGCTTCGTAAGTCCACTTTCCATCAATAGGATAAGAATTTTGTGCTTGTGATATTTGAGTTAACCCCAAAACAATAGTAATAGCAAATAAAATATTTTTCATAAGTTTTTTATTCATTAGTGCAATGATAGTATAATAAAAACATTCTATCATACACATGTGATAATAAAACCTTACACATCCAAATGATCTAATTTTCTAAAACCCATATATTATAACTTATAATATCAATATCTTCTGAATCAGAATCTGACATGTAAGACAATAAATTTGTTTTATCTTCTACAACCTTCTCAGTAATATGGAGATTTTTTATAGAAAATCAGTATTAAGAAAATCCATACCCTTTTCTAAACCATTATGATAATCCTGTTTTAAGTCATCTACACTCGTGCCAACTACATTTGATTTTAAAAAACTCTCGGGACATATCTGTAGAATCTCAATATCTTCATGATCTTTTGTTAAAAAATCTACTGCTTCATTATATCTATCTCCTTCCTCAAAAAAATTATCCCTTACTTTTGGATTGCTCTTCCACCAGTATCCAGCAATTAATCCCAAATAACTTAATCCGTTTAGCTTGTAACCTAAAGGATTAGGCCTTATAACAATTATTTTAGTTGCCCCAAAATCAACTGCCGACTTTGCTGGGATTCCATCAGACCATGCTCCATCCATAAATTTTACTCCATTAATTTCACAAGAGCCTTTAGTAAAAAAAGGTAATGTCGAAGTTGCTTGTAGGCATTTGTAATGATTTTTTGGATTTGGCTCTAAATAAACCGGCTTTCCATTTTCAAGATTTGTAGCAACAATATAAAACTGTTTATTTTCAGTAGATTCTTTAATCTTTTGTAAATCTAAGGGATTGTTTGTTTTTGCATATTTTGACAAAAAATTTAAATCCATATACCCTTGTTCTGATAGGGCATGACTATAACTTAAGAATTTCCTATCAACAGAAACTTCTTTAGATAATGAAAAATAGGTTTTATATTGACTCGCTACGTAATAAGACAGACACATTGCCCCACTTGAAACACCAATATAAATATCAAAAGGATTAAATTTATTTACTAAAAATGCATCTAAAACTCCTGCTGTAAAAACTGATTTAAAACCTCCTCCCTCAATTACTAATGCTATTATTTCTTTCTTTTTCATATTATAATTAAAGGACTAAAAATCTGTTTTCTATTTTACAATAAATCGTTTTTCTACACTCCCATCACTATAAATATAGAACAAAGGAGTGTTATGTCTTGGAGCAATAGTCCTGCCTAAAATATCAGTAATTTTAATCAGAACTGGAGCTTCAGTAAAAGTAGCCTCCAAGATACTTGTAGTAGCAGAATAAGTATACAACTCATACTCTGCTCTTTGTGGGTTAAGTTTTATAGCATCATCATTCTCTGACCTAATATAGAACTTTACCTCCAATCCAATAGACTGAAATGGCAGTACTACTGAATAAATACCATCATTGGAAACTACATCACCATTTGTACCATCATCTAGCATTATAAAAGATTGAAACTTTGAATTATACTCACTTGTTGTAGCCATCAACTCTACAGAATTAGCATTAGATACCTCAGCAGTTAACAAGTTAGTATTTATCATTACATTTTTAATAGTAGGAGGCACTAAAGAAATTTCAGGATGATTAAGTAAGAATTGTTTTCTCTCATTAATAGTACTTAATATTCCTCCGAACCCCCAATTTGTCCATATAGCATTGTTGACATTTTCATAATAATCAGTCATAGAGAAACCCTTGTTGTTGTCTTGATTAGCCGCATTATATGCTAAATTTTGTAAATTATCAATATTAGATCTTATCATGCTAGTATCTAACGACTCTTCAATTATAGTATTTATATGAGCAGTATATATTTTTCTATAAAAAGGATCATTAAACAGTTTCTCAGCAAGAGGTCTTGCTGCTGGAGAATTCGGAGATCCATCATGATAAGGATCATATTCATAGATATTAGATTGATTAAAGTAATCAAACCCCATAATAGCTCCGGAGAAAGTATTATCTAAATCCCATGGAATCATTTGAAACAAGCCGTCTTTTGTTT
>JABGVU010000007.1 GCA_018645865.1 Flavobacteriales bacterium | reverse complement strand
GAGTATTCTATCCAGCACTTACTAAGAATAAGAATGGATTAACTCCAGGACAAGCTTATAGAGCATCAGCTAGAACTTGGTGTGACCCAACAGGAGGAGCTTACCGTTCTGCAGGTTGGACATCTCCAATCTTCTGGACACAACCCTCTGTTATTCGTTTGGTTAATCCTAATTTAACAGAGCGAACACTTTTAAGAATTACAGATATATTAAGTAGAGAAGTGAATCCAAATAATGTAATTAACAAAACTACTTTATTCTACATATATAATAATGGTACAGTAGAGAAAAGAATAATTTTTAAGTAATTATGCTAGCTTATTTTCTAGCTAAATAAGAATAAATGAAATCTGGACTGCTAAGTTAAAATAGATAAAAGTTATGAGTTTAAATATAAAACATGCCAATGCACGAAATAATTGAACCTTTTTCTCCCTTATGGTGGCAAGGGATAGTAGGTTGCTTTGTTGTAGTCAGTTTAATTCTCCTGTTTTTTAATAGAGCATCATCAGAATGGAAATTATGGTTTACTAAGCTTCTTGCATATTCTTCTATACTAGTGTATATGGTTACTCATATTGTAGCAATCGCTTCAAAGGAGTGGAATATACAAGATTTTCTACCTCTTCATTTGTGTACAATATCGTTCTTTATTTGTATAATAGTTTTATTAACTAAGAAACAATGGATGTATGAGTGGGTGATTTTGCTAGCAATGTCTTCAGGTTTACATTCGGTACTTACTCCAGAACTCTCTAGGGGTATTAGTAACTGGTATCTGTTTGAGTACTACTTTGTGCATTGTAGTTTGATGTTAGTTCCACTGTATTTAACGCTAGTATTAGATATGCGTCCAAGGGTAGCTAGTTGGTGGAAAACTTTTTTAAGACTTCAGATTGCTGTAGTAATTGTATTTTCATTTAATTTTTTTTTTGATACAAATTATATGTACTTAACTACTAAACCATTGGTTGATAATCCTTTATTGATTGGAGATTGGCCTTTCTACATCTTTTTTTTAGAATTATTTGTATTGCTTCATATTCTAGTAATTTATAAACTATTACCAAAACATATTTAAATGAAAAAGTTATATTTTATTTTTTTATTACTACCAATACTATCTTCAGCACAAAATAGTTTGAATATGAATCTTTTAAGTACTTACGACTATCCAACAACTAAAGGAAATGATATTTGGGGATGGGCTGATAGTATTGGTAATGAATTTGCTCTTGTAGGACTAAGAAATGGAGTGTCTTGTGTAAATGTCACAAATCCTTCAATTCCTTTTGAAGAGTTTTTTTTAGCTGATATCTATTCTGTTTGGAGAGATATTAAAACGTATGGAAACTATGCTTATGTAACTACTGAATCAGATGCAGGGCTTTTAATAATTGATTTGACCGATATGAGCGGAAATACTTTTTGGCATGTTACTGATTTTATCAATCCTACAACAGGAGTTACATTACATTGGGAGGCTGCACATGATTTATTTATTGATGAGAATGGGATAGCTTATATTTTTGGAGCGTCAAATCCTGCAGGTTTGCCTGCTCCTCCTAATGGAGCTATATTTTTAGATTTAACAACTAACCCAACTAATCCTACTCACTTAGGCCAATGGAATGGACAATACATTCATGATGCTATGGTTAGAGGAGATACTATGTATGCTGGTTGTATCTATTCAGGGAAGGTATATATAGTTGATGTTAGTAATAAAGTTAATCCTATAGTACTTGGCTCAAGAGCAACTCCACATGCCTTTACTCATAATGCATGGGTTTCTGATAATGGAAATTTTGTATTTACTACTGATGAGCAGTCAGATGCATATTTAACTGCTTTTGATATCTCAGATCTAAATAATATTCAAGAAGTAGATAGAACTCAATCTAATCCTGGCAGTAATAGTATACCGCATAATACTTTTGTAGATGGTAATTTTTTGATTACTTCTTATTATCGTGATGGAACTATAGTACATGATATTACACATCCTAATTACATGATACAAGTTGGATATTATGACTCTTATTCTGGTAGTGGAAATGGCTTTGATGGATGTTGGGGTACTTATCCTTATTTACCTTCAGGAAATATAATTTCATCAGACATTAATAGTAGTAACGGACAAGGAAGGCTATTAATTTATGGTCGTAATTTTCAGCAAGCTTGTTATTTAAAAGGAAATGTTATTAACAGCATTACTGGTTTATCTATACCAAATGCTAATATAGAAATACTAACAACATCAACTACTGAAACAACTAACTTATTAGGTTATTATCAATCGGCAATCGTTAATTCAGGAACTTATCAATTAGTTTTTTCTGGATTAGGATACACTCCTGATACAATTACAGTACTGCTTAGTAATGGACAAATGTTAGTGCAAGATGCATATTTAAACCCAACTTGCTTGGGAGTTGGAATAACTGGACTTTATAACAGTAATGTAATACATGATAGAGCAACTATTAATTGGGATAATATGAATTCAAATAGTTGTGCTGTTGATCAATACAGAATTAGGTATAAGGCAACAGGGGCAAATTCTTGGATCCAGAAAAATATAGGAGCACCAGTAGGCACATGTAATACGGCTACTAATAAAACAAATAAACTATTATTAAACTTAACACCTTCTACTAATTATGAATATCAAATGAAAGTTTGGTTTTGTGATGGAATTATAAGTGATTGGTCTTCAATACACAATTTTACAACTTTAGGAGAATGTTCAAACATTAACAATTTACAAGTAAGTACTCCAACAACAACAAAAGCAACTTTTACTTGGGATACCACTTCAGCTTATAGTTTTGTACGAATTAAAACAAGATTAAATACTGTAGGAAGTACATGGTTCAATGTGGGTGGTTTTGGAATCATTTACCCTATATTAACTAAAAATAAGAATGGGTTAACACCAGGAGCAAGCTATAGAGCACAAGCTCGTACTTGGTGTTCCTCTAATGGTGGAGCTTACCGTTCAGCAACTTGGTCATCTATTGTTTTTTGGACACAGCCTGGTGTTATTCGATCTTCTAATCCTAATTTAACTAAGCGAACTCTTTTAAAAACTACCGATTTATTAGGTAGAGAAGTAAATCCTAAAACAATAATTAATAAAAATACCTTGTTTTATATTTATGATGATGGTTCTGTTGAAAAGAAAATAGCTATTGAGTAATCTAATCTTTAATCGTAAGCCTTAAAACAGAACATGCTGAATTTACAGCAAACTTATCCTTACCTGTACCAAATAGCATGCTTTTCCAAGTATCCTTTTTTGGTGTCCCTAACACTAATAAGTCGTACTCAGCTGTAAGTTCAGAAACTGATTCAGTAGGATCTTCTGAATACTCAATTCTTAAGCTAGATATATCCTTGTATTCTGATAGCAATAAATCTGAGTTATTTTTTATTTCTTCTAGGTTATCAATAGTGTTATCTTCTGAAAAAACATGCAGCAATGTAAAACTAGCATTATAAAATTTGCAAATATTTGCAGTAGTCATAATTAGCTTCTTAATTTCCTTGCTATTTGGACGAACTGCAAGTACAACTTTATTGATATATCGGACTCCGTTATCTTTAAAAAGTGCAAAGTTTGAATTAATATTACTAACGATCCAACCTAAAGGGTTATTTATTATAAAACCATTACTTATTCTGCCATCCCATGAAATTAAAAGCCAATCAGATTTTGAATGATCAGAAAGTACTTGCATAGTGCCTGATACATTATGAGTTACTATAGATTCAAAATCAAGTTTTAATTTATTTATATCTTGAACAATTGACAATTGTCTTTTTAAAGATCTAATTTTTGGAGTTTCAATAAGAACTGCATCTAAGAATGTTTGATCTGGAACTTCTTTAATATTAACTACCTGAAGGCTTTTCCTCTGATTAAGAGCAGCTCCTAGTTCAACTAAAGATTCAGGAGAATATTCATTACCAAAAAGAGAGATAATAACTCCTGCATCAGGATTAATTTGACCATCAAGCCAATCCTTATGCTTTTCATCAGATATGCTATGGTTAGATTTTTCTTCAGTATAATTATTTCTATTTCTAAAAAATAAAAATTTAGCAGCTCTATGTCCATAATTTCTTAAGACGCCAGTTCTAGAAGCTTTAATTCCATAAGTATAGTAAATTATACTACCTATTAAGGCTATTATTAATAATACAAGTATTGGCATCCAACCTAAGTAAAATAAAAGAACAAGACCACTAAATATCCCAAAAATCTGTACGTAAGGATATAATGGAGACTTATATGTAGGCTTATACCATTGTACAGCAGTTTCTCTAAGTACAATTACACAAATATTAACAGTAATAAACATACTTACCTTAAATGCGCTAGCTAGTTTTACAATTTTCTCTACATCTAAGAATAAAATAATTAATCCCATAACAAGGCAAGTAATTAAAATTGTGTTAATTGGAGTTAGATGCTTATCGTGTAATTTAGCAAAATTACTAGGTAGTAGTTTATCCATAGCCATTGCAAAAGGAAATCTAGATGATGCTAAAACTCCAGAATTAGCCATAGAAATTAGTGTTATAACTCCAACAAAAGCTATGCAATAAGAAAACCATTCTCCACCTAATAATAAGGCTAAAGTATGTATAGGTTTTATATCAGTTGATAGAAATTCAAGTGGGACGCTCCCTACAAGTGTATAGGCAACAGAAACATAAACACTAGAAATAATCAGCAATGAAAGAAGCATTGATAGAGGAATATTTTTACTTGGATTTTTAACCTCTCCGGCTATTGCGGCAATCTTTGTAACACCAGCATAAGAAATATAAACAAAAGCAACGGTACTAATAAGTCCCATAGTTCCATTATTCATAAAAGGAGTTAATAATTGCTTGTCAACTGCTGGGATCCCTAATAATAAAAGAGATAATAATGTTAATAAACTTAATATTACAATTACTAGCTGGACTTTACCCACCTTCTTAACACCAAATATATTAAGCAGCATGATGATGATGAGAAACCCAATAGAAAAATACTTTATATAAATAGGAGATATATTTGTTAGCACTAATAAATAAGCTCCAAAACCGACTAAGGCAAAAGAACTCTTAAGTAGCAGTGATAGCCAAAGACCAATCCCAGAAATTGTACCAAATAAAGGGCCTAAGGCTCTTTCTATATAAACATATGATCCTCCTGATTTTGGCATTGCTGTAGCAAGTTCTGATTTAGAAAGCGCTGCAGGTAAAATACAGATTGCAGCTATTAGATAAGCCAGCCAGATAGAAGAGCCTGTTTTTGCAGCGGCAATTCCTGGTAGAACAAAAATACCAGAACCTAACATACCAGCAACACTTATTGCAATAACAGAAGATAGAGTAAGTTTTCTTTCTAATTTTTTCATAAATATTTGACTTTATGCAAAGTAAGAAAAAATATTAATATCAATGTTAAATTAAATTTAAAGAAAATGGATTTCATACATTTGTGAAAATTAAATTTTTCATGAAGCAATTAGTATTATCAGATATCCACGAAAATTTAGGAGGAAAAATGGTTGAGTTTGCAGGCTATAACATGCCTGTACAATATAATGGTGTAAAGGCAGAACACCATACTGTTAGAAATGAAGTTGGTGTTTTTGATGTTTCTCATATGGGAGAAGTTTTTGTTAGTGGTGAAAAGTCTTTAGATTTTTTACAATACATTACTACTAATGATGTTAGTAAGCTAAATCCTGGTAAAATTCAATACACTTGCTTTCCTAACGCAGATGGAGGAATTGTAGATGACTTTTTATTATACATGATTGCCGATAAAAACTATTTATTGGTAGTTAATGCTTCTAATATAGAAAAGGATTTAGCATGGATTAATGAGCACAATACTTTTGGCTGTAAAATAAACAATCAATCAAATAATTATTCTTTATTATCTATACAGGGACCTAAATCTATTGCGCTTTTGCAAGAACTAACAGACATAAATCTCTCTGACATTAAGTATTATAATTTCAAAATTGGAAGTGTCGCTGGTATTAATGAGGTTATTTTGTCAAGAACTGGTTATACTGGTGAAATTGGTTTTGAGTTATATGTGAAGAATGAGTCAGTAAAAAAGCTATGGAACGCTATGTTTAATACCTCAATAGAGCTCAAACCTATTGGGCTTGCCGCAAGAGATACTTTGCGACTGGAAAAAGGATTCTGTCTTTATGGAAATGATATTAATGATACTACTTCACCAATTGAGGCTGGTTTAGGTTGGATTACTAAATTTACAAAAGAGTTTATAAATCATGAAGAATTAAAAATCCAAAAGGAAAGGGGAGTTATTAGAAAGTTAGTCGGACTTGAACTTATAGATAAAGGTATTGCTCGTAAAGACTATCCTATTGTTGATACTCAGGGAAATGAGATAGGTGTTGTAACTTCTGGCACTATGTCACCAAGCTTAAACAAAGCAATTGCAATGGCCTATCTATCTAAAGAACTTTCAAAGACCGGGAGTGAGATTTATATCATGGTGCGTAAGAAACAAATTAAAGCAGTTGTTGTTTCTTTACCATTCTTAAAATAATGTCAGAAACTAAAAAAATATCAGTTTGCTTTACTGCTGATCAGTTTGAAAAATATGCTGATGGAAAATCAACAGTTGTAGTAGTTGATTTATTAAGAGCTACCTCTGTAATTTCAATTGCTTTTATGGAAGGAGTGGTGGCAATTATTCCTGTACAAACTATTGAAGAAGCACTTTCCTACAAAGGTAAAGAAGGATATATTGTTGCTGCTGAGCGTAATACTAAGCCAATTGAAGGGTTTGATTATGGAAATTCTCCCTTTGATTATATCAATGCGGATGTTAAGGGTAAAACTTTGGTGCTCACGACAACAAATGGAACTAAAGCAATTTATAATGCTAGAGAGCATAAAGTAATTACAGCTTCATACATCAATATTGAAGTAGTTGCTAAGCATTTAATTGAAGAACATAATGATGTAATTATTTTATGTTCAGGTTGGAAAGGGGTATTTAACTTAGAAGATCCAATTTTTGCAGGAAGTTTAGCTAATTTATTAATGGATTCTGATAAATATAAATCTTCATGCGATTCCTTATTCGCATCCATACAATTGTTAAAGAATTCAAATGGAGATTTATTTAATTATTTAAGTGATTCTTCTCACAGGAAAAGATTAAAGTCATTAAAGATGGAAGATGATACTCGTTTTTGTTTATCTCCACCTATTAAGTCAAGCATTATACCAATTCTAAAAGCAGATAAATTAGTAATATTAGAAGGTTAATAGGAGTTTTAAAATAATTGCATTGTTTTTGTTTTTAAGTTCAATCTTATACGCTACAATTTCATAGGGATTTTACGTTTATAAGAAAGTGAATAGATATACTGTTTTCATTCTTTCTGAAGAATTAATTGGTTTTTACAAAAAACATATTGATTATCTAACAGAGAATGCTGTTGAGAGCATCAACTTTAATAACTATAAATAGACGAAAAGAGTTAAATCAAAACGTATGCCTCTGTATTTACGCACTTGATCTTTATAGTGTTCATTCTTTATTGTCCAATTGTATGAGACGCTTGGCTCCAAAGATAATTCGGCACCTGTAAACCAATTATGGCTTAGAAAATCTGAAAGGTACCAGCTAAAGCCAACTTTAGCCTTAACAATAGACATATAATAGTCATATGATGTTGATTGTGTAAATGACGTAGAATCATTCATTTTGAATTTTAAATTATCTTCTGACATACCCACTCCAATATGGTATGCTCCTTCAATAAAAATTGCACCAATTTCATAGGGTTGGGCTCCAATCTCAATATAATAACGTACAAAAGGCCCAATTGTCCAATCTAAGGATTTGTTTTGCAATAAATAAAGCGTATCGACTTCCTCATTAAAGTTGTTACTATTTATATTTAAGTTTCCACCAATAGCAAAGTTATTTGCTGGAAAATATCCATAAACAATACTTGTTCTAATTTTTGATCTTACTTCTATATCTTTTACTTGCGATGTGTCAAATGGGGAGTTATTCCAGTAATCTGTTCCATGTTGGTCTGTTTCATTGCCATTTATAAAAATATCTTTTAGTGCATCAGAATTAAAATATAAGTAACCACCAAAGAATTTTCTATCTTTATAAATGTGTTGTGCAGATAAAGTATTAAAAAATAATATAGTCCAGAGTAGTAATAATTTCCTCATATTATAGAATCATAAATATATTTAAACTTCTAATGTTTCTATTTAATAGGAAATCTAAAATAAATATGCAATAGAAAACACAATATTTATATTCTTTAACTCAAATACATTTGACCTATCTTCATTAGCTGCACTTCCTTTATATGTTACCTGCGAAACTTCTCCAATCTTCATAAATCCTGTATTTACTTTTCCATCAATTAAAAAGTATTCACTTAAGTAATAAGAGATGCCTAGATTTACCCCTACATCTAAAGATTCTTCAGTATAAATACTTTCTTCTAATAGTTCATGGCCAACAATTTCAGAATTATGTTTTTCATTAGGAATATAATCAGATTGAATTAAATAAGATACTGAAGGCCCAAAGTTCAATGCTATTTTGTAAGCAGTTTTGTAACTAATTGTAGGGTTTAACTCTACATAAGCTAATTTTAACTCATTTGTTGTATTGTGTTCGTCTCTATGATTAATCTCATAGTCATGTGTAAAGTTATAATCAAATGATGCTCCTTTCTGAGTATATATAAGCTCAGGATTAATATACCATTTATCATTTAAAGCAATTTCCATATAGAAACCTCCTGCAATCCCTATTTGTGAAGAAGTTTCAATATTCTTTACTCCTTCATTAGAAGTTGAAATAATGTTTGAAATATTTGTGCCAACTTTAATACCATATTTCATAGGGATTAAACTTTGCGCACTGCTAGTAATAGTGAAAAATACAAATACTAAAATTGATGCTATTTTTTTCATATTTTTATTATTAAGAATTTAACATTACTGGCATTACTAACATAAGGGTATTCTCCCCTTCTTCTAAACCATCAAGTGGTAAAATAATACCTGCTCTGTTTGGTGCGCTCATTTCGATTGAAATTTGCTCAGCACCAATATTATTTAACATATCAATTACAAACTTAGAATTGAACCCAATCTCCATATCTTCTCCTTTATATTGACATGACAACCTTTCTTCCGCTTTATTTGCAAAATCTAAATCTTCAGATGTAATTTGTAATTCGCTACCCGCAACCTTAAAACGAATTTGATGAGTCGTTTTATTGGCATATATAGAAACTCTCTTGATGGAGCTTAAAAGAGCTTCGGTTTCAATTGTTAACTTATTCGGATTTTCTTTAGGAATTACTGCTTCATAGTTAGGGTATTTACCGTCAATAAGGCGGCAAATAATTGTAATGTTTCCAAATGAAAACAAAGCGTTTGTTTCATTGTACTCTAAAGTAATATCAGTAGTATCAATATTATTTTTAATAATAGTTAATGGTTTCTTAGGAAGGATGAAAGATGCATTCTTATCTGTTTTTACATCAGTACGCGTGTGTCTAACCAATTTATGAGCATCAGTAGCTACAAACGTTGTTTGATCACTTGAAAGCTCACAGAACACTCCTGACATAACAGGGCGTAACTCATCATTACCACTAGCAAATAAAGTTTTGTTAATTGCATTAGCGAGTACATCTCCTTTGAGAATTGTTGATGATGAGGCTTGTAAAGTTGGCATTTTAGGAAATTCATCAGCATTTTGCCCTGCTAATTTATAATTTCCAAGTTCTGAGCTTATCTCAATTCCAAAAGTAATAGTGTCAACAATAAAAGTTAAAGGCTGATTAGAAAAGGTTTTTAAGGTATCAATTAAAATTCGAGCAGGAATAGTAATCTTCCCATCTTCATCTGCCTCAACACTAATAGAGGACATCATAGTTGTTTCTAAATCAGAAGCAATAACTGACATTTTGTTATTACTTATGTTAAATAAAAAATTATCCAAAATTGGCAAAGTATTATTTGAACTAATTACTCCATTTAGTTTCTGTAATTCCCTTAACAATGCTGTGCTATTAACTATGAATTTCATTCTATGAGTTGTATTTTTAGTAGTTTATTTTAAGTGTCAAATATAATTTTTCTATTGATATAGCTGAGTGTTTTATTACTCTAATTGGTTAATAGTAATTAACACTTTGTTAAAAACATAATCCTGTATAAGCATAAGCTCTCCATTATTCAATGTAGCATGCATTCGTTTAACCGTAAAGTTATCTTTCTTATCTTTTAACAATTTACCATTACCAATAGCATAAGTTCTTAAAGTATCATTATTTACTATTACTTCGTGTAGAGGTGTAGAAAACTCTATTTTCTCTTTTTCATTCTTATAGCTTTCACAATTTAATAGTTTAAAAGCATTTAGTAATGATAAAACTTTTTCTTGATTAAAACTCACTTCATTGCCTGAATTATTAAGTAAAATCATTGAATCAGTTGTTAAGCTAAATGATTTTTCAGGCTGTTGAATATGATTCACTATAACTCTTGCAATGTTTTCAGATTTTAGGCTAAATATATTAGTTGTTCGCCAACCCTTTTCACTTATTTTATTTCCTTGAATTCCATATCTTGGGGACAGAAATCCATTAAATGAAGGAATATGAACAACAAAAGGAGTTTCACTTCCAGCAAGAAACATATAGGTGCCTAAATGATTTGAGGTTGAGCTACCAATAGTGTAGGTCTTTTCAGGTGTTTCTTGGTTCGTGTAAATTTCTATTTTTATTCCTGTTGTGGCTAAGTTTTTAATCACATTATCAAAAGCCTTTCTTGATACGGGTCTTTGAATTCTAATTTGATTGATAGTAGTAAGGATAGTTTTAATTGCATCTTTTCTAACTCTATATTTATTATTAACTACCCAGTTTTTTTGATTTCTATTTAAGGTAATAGTCGTGCCATTTCTGTCAGCAATAAATATTTTACTTACTGATGCCGTGTCACATATTGCAAAGTTATTCTCTACACTAATAGTTGATTTTTTATCATTAGATAAAAACCAAATTAAAGCTGCCATTAGTATAATAAGAGTTAAGTAAAATAGTTGTTTTTTAGGCATATTTTCTTTTTTTATACCTTACAAAAAATAAAGCAAATAGTAATAATAATAATATTGGAAGAGCAATATTTATCAGTTGAATATTAAATCTGTTTTTTTGAATCTTTTTTTTATCTAACATTCTTAAACTATGTTCCTTTACCTTTAAATGAGATAAACCATTATCACCACAAAGGTACTGGACAGCATTAATTAGAAAATGTTTATTTCCAGGGTATGTGAACTTTAGTTTTTTGTTATAACCAAGAGGATAGGCAACTCCAGAATTATTTAAATCATTAGCAATCATATCTCCATCACTAATAACTATCATTTTAGTATTTACACTTTTTTCAATAAACTGTATCTGTTTATTTTTCTGAACTAATTTATCCTTGAATACGGATTCGAATTCTCCTTCCAGCAAGATAGCAATTGGCAAAAACTCTTTGTTATAACTATTGGTTGTTGGAGGGTTTTCCAAAATGCCTAAACTAATTTTACTAGGAACAGAATTCAATCTACTTTCCTTAGAGCTATGTAGAAGAATAGTTTTTCGAATGTTACTTTTAATGGTATCTATTGAGCTGACAAATTCGCACTTTATCCCATCTAAACCTTTTGAAATAGCATGCTTACTATCCGAAACTAACAAAGCGGAGTAGGGCCAATTAAAATAAGATTGTTGGGGTTTATTATTGCTATATCCCGTTATAATAGGAATTTTAATAGAACGCAAATCTTGAATTAGATTTGCATTAATACGAACTCCATATCTTAAAAGTTGGTCATCAATATTTAAGTTGTTTTTGGTGGCGATAAAAGCTCCTGATTTTTTTTGTAAGCTATCCATATTTGCCGTTACTCCATCTATTAACCAAAGTATTTTCCCTCCCTGCATAACATATTGATCAATAAGAAGTTTGTCAAGATTATTAAAAGGAATAGTCGGCTTAGCAATAATGATTGCTTTATATACATTCAACATAGCCAATTGCCTAGATAAATTTGGCAGCATAGTTGTGCTGTCTACAGCAAATTCTTTAATGTTAAAACGGTCAACCGTATAATAATAAGAAAGATTAAAATTATCATCTAGAACTGATTCTGAAATATCATAAACCTGTTGTTCGCTTAACTCTCCATTTCCTTCTAAAAAAGCAATTTTAGCTAATCTGTTTTTGGTTAAATGTTCAATAGCTGATACAAATTCATATTCAAGTGTTTCAATAGAAGTATTGATATTAAATCCTGGAGACTCTCCTGGAAACTGCTTTAAAAAATTGACAACTACTTCTTTATCTTTATAATAAATAATTGCGCCAGGGAAAATAATCTGATTTACTTGTTTCCCATCTTTTTTTATTTCTAAATCAGTAGGGGATAGCTTCAGTTTTACTAACTGTTTGAATAGAGCTAACTTTTCATTTTCATTAGCAACACTGTTAGGATTAATAAACTCAAAATCAATATTGTTATTCCCTATTGCCTTAAACTGTTT
>JABGVU010000057.1 GCA_018645865.1 Flavobacteriales bacterium | reverse complement strand
TTATCATTTGTTAAAAGCCTTCCAAGATACTGAGGGGGATATTAGTTATGGTAATTTGTATGATGCGATAAATATAGAAGTAAACAAAACAACATTAAGAAATCAGGGAATGGAACAAACTCCAAAAGTAAACACAAGTTCAAAGGTTGTTAATGATTGGAGAAATTGGAAATTTTAAAATGAAAAAACTACTACTTATATTACTTTGCTTGCCTATGATTGGGTTTGGGCAACATAATATTAAAAATATTAAAGTCAACTTTAACAATGAACTTCTGGAAATAAAATATGATATTTCAAGCTTGTCTTCTACATATTTCAATATCTCATTAAATGTTTATGAAGGAAAAGACTTAATAGTTAGAAAAAAAAAGAAGACTCAAAATATTTATGGAGATATTGGTAAAGGAATTATGGCAGGTAAGTACAAAAAAATTTCTTGGAAAGTTCTAGATGATAATATAGAGTTAGTAGGAGATAATCTAATATTTGAGGTTTCAGCAGATATTATTAAACAAAGAAGTGCTACTAACTTTCTATTGCCAGGTAGATATAATTATATAGTCAGTCAGAAGAAGAAGCATTTGTCTAAATCACTTCTTTTTTATTCTGCTCTTGCTGCTGGCATATATTATGGAAGTGTTTCGTCAACAAATCAACAGAAATATAATGATGCAACAAAGCTTAATGAAATAAATGACTATTATAATAAAGCAAACACATCTCTCCAGCTTTCCTATTTATGTTATGGAGTTTCAGGAACAATTATGATTGATAACATCTATCGCCTTTTTAAAAAAAATAAAGTAAGATGAAAAGAGTAATCTATTTAATAATATTATCAATAATAATATATTCTTGTCAGAAGCTTGAGCTGTTAGAGCACTCTAACCCACTAGAGGATGGTAGACCTTTTGTTGCTACAATTAAAAGTGACTTTATCACTTCAACTACAGCAGAGTTGTCTGGAGAAGTTATTAGTACTGGAGAAACACCAATTACTTTATTTGGCCATTGCTGGTCTACTTCTAACACTCCAACAATTGAAAACATGTACCAGGGTAATGATAATTACAATAGTAATAAATATGTGATTCCTATTACGGAATTAACTCCATCAACAAAATATTATTTTAGGGCATTTGCTACAAATAGTATTGAGACTGCATATGGGGAAGAGTTATCATTTACAACTAATGAGGCTGGAGAGCCGTTAGTGATAACAGAAGGTATTAGTAATATTACATCTACATCCGTAACTCTACTTGGTCAAATTGAAGATATAGGAAATGACCAAGTTACTGAGCATGGTCACTGTTGGTCAATAAGTTCAAGTCCTACAATTACAATTAATGATGGAAAAACATCTTTAGGGTCTATTGGTGTATCTACTTTTGTATCTGTTGCTTCAGACCTAACTCATAATACTACTTATTATTATCGTGCGTATGCTACCAATAGTTATGGAACTGTTTATGGTAGTGCAATGAATTTTAGCACAACAAATGGAGAGCCAACAGTTGTAACTATTGGAAGTAGTAATGTTACTGCTACCACAGTAGATTTGGATGGTGATATATTAGGAATAGGTGATTCTCCTGTTACTCAACACGGTCATTGTTGGTCTACAAATTCACAACCTACAATTAATGATTCTAAAACATCTTTAGGTTCTATTGGTGTATCTTCTTTTACATCTTATGCTTCAGATCTAACTCATAATACTACTTATTATTATCGTGCGTATGCTACCAATAGTTTCGGAACTGTTTATGGGGAAGAGATAACTCTCACAACTATTGGTTTGTGGTCAAATATTGGGCAATTATCAGGTATAACTTATAATAATAACGCAATGCTTGTGCTTTCTTCCAACAATGTATGGATAGTTGGTGATGATGTATGGAATTGGAATGGAAGTAATTGGAATTTAATAGGTTCTCCTAGTAGCTTACCCTTAAAAGCAGTGCATGGGACTTCATCAAATAATATTTGGGTAGTAGATGATGATAATGTCTTCTCAGATGAAGTATGGAAGTGGGACGGATCTTCATGGACATCATATCCTGGAGCGTCTACAGGAATAAGTAATGTACAAGATATACTAGTTTTTGGTAATAGTATTGTGATTGGGGGAAATGAGAATTTTGGACCTGGAATTAAAATATCAACAAATAGTGGTTCATCATGGAGTTTAGAGTATCCAACATGTTCTAGCAATTGTCAAGGATTTTCTGATATGGATGGTAATTCAAATAATAATATTTGGGTTGGTGCTGGAAGTTTTACTAATAATGGTGTGCAAGGCACAGTTATTTATAATGGAATAAGCTGGTCTTCAAATGAAAATATGTATAATATTCAATGTCTATCAGTTCTTAACTCTAATTCAGCATTTGCTACCTCTGCTCCAAATAGTGGATCTTGGTATCCTACAATTTGGGAATATAACGGAGGTTGGAATTCGATATCATTACCTACAGGAATGGATATGAACTGGGGTTATACCCCAATAGATGCGGTACAATCAAATGCTGTATGGTTTGGATCTGATAAGATATATAAATATAATGGAAGCGATTGGGCTGAAGAAACAGGAACTATTGGCTCTGAAATACAGATGATTAGAATGTTAAATACTAATGAAGGCTTTGCTGTGACTGGTAATGGAACAATATTAAAAAGATAACATATGAGATTTAATACTTTAATACTATTATTCGGTTTTGTATTCTCTTACAATGCAATCTCTCAAGAGGTCAAGGGCAGATCTAAACCACAAAGTTTAAATATTTCTAATATAGAAGATGGGAAAATTCCAAAGCTTGAGATTACAAAGTTATTCTTTAAGGATAATGATTTAAACAATAGATTAGATGCTAATGAAAATGCGTCAATAAAGTTCAATTTAATTAATGATGGTGATGGTAGAGCAAGAAATTTAAAAATGAATGTGGTTCAGATTTCAAGAATTAATGGTATTGAACTATTTTTTGATGAATATTTAGGGAACATAGCTTCAGGGGACAGTAAGGACATTGAGATATCGGTTAAATCTAATATGAAATTAAAAACTGGATTGATAAAAGTAAATATTTACATTTCTGAAGCTAATGGGTTTTCCAAATATAAGAATAACCCTAAGCAAATACAATTTCCGAGTTTAGAATTTAAAGCCCCTGAATTAAAACTTGTTGACTATACTTTTAGTTTGCCCAAAAAAGGAAAGTTAGCAAAAGGAGAGTTAGTTGATTTAACAGTTAAGCTCCAAAATATTGGTCAAGGAAAAGCATCTTATATTGTTTTATCATTTTTATTAGATGAAAATGTTTTGGCTATTAAGGGTGAAGAATTTGCTTTCAGTACGTTATCTCCTGGTGAATCAAAAACTTGTTTGTTGCAGTTTATTGCAAATGAAGAATATTTAAGAACTGATATTGATATTCACTTTGAAATTTCAGAGCATTTAAATAATTATGGAGATAATGGTATTATTTCTACATCTTTGAATGCAGATTTAAAAGAAACTCCAACTATTATTGCAGGCAAACAGTGGAGACAAACAGAGATAATTACGGCTCAACTTACCTCTCATATTGACAAAAATATCCCGGCTAACAGTAAAGTAAAAAATCGTTTCGCACTTGTAATAGGAAATGAGGATTACGCCTCATATCAATCTGGTTTACAAAAAGAGCAAAATGTAGACTATGCAGTAAATGATGCCATGGTTTTTGAGCAGTATGCTTTAAAAACATTAGGAGTGAAGTCAGAAAACATGTTTTCTATTACGAATGCTACTTCTGGCATTATGAGTCAAGAAATAAAAAAAGTAATAAAACTTACAGAATTAGAAGGTAAGGATTCAGAGCTTATAATCTATTATGCTGGCCATGGGTTTCCTGATAACCAGAAAGTACCACACTTAATACCTGTGGATGTTTCAGGTGGTGACTTAAGTAGGGCAATAAATTTACAAGAACTGTATAAAGATTTGGGAAATTTAAAAGCTAAAAAAGTAACGGTATTCTTAGATGCTTGTTTTACGGGAGGTGGAAGGGAATCAGGTTTAATGGCATCAAGAGGAGTTAAAGTAAAGCCAAAAGAAGGCAGTTTAGGTGGCAGTTTAGTGGTGTTTTCTGCAAGTAGTGGAAATCAATCTTCATTACCTTTTAATAAAGAGAAGCATGGTGTATTTACTTATCATTTGTTAAAAGCCTTCCAAGATACTGAGGGTGATATTAGTTATGGTAATTTGTATGATGCGATAAATATAGAAGTAAACAAAACAACATTAAGAAATCAGGGAATGGAACAAAC